>NZ_JAUBQH010000038.1:33275-62976 GCF_036701145.1 Microcoleus sp. Pol17C6 | reverse complement strand
AAAACCCTTATTTTGCCCTACAACCCTTGCCAGACAAGCGTTGGAGCCGCAAGTTTTTAGACCTGAATCCTTACGAATATTTGACCACCCAAGGCCTGATTATTAACTAATTTTTGATTGCTTTTTAATTGTTCTTGAAGGTGGTTTGAGGAGTTTTGGGAAGTCTCAGGTAAAAATACTTGCTGATCTATAGCTACATCAAGAGCAATCTCAGAAGCTAATTTGAATAGATTTTCATCAAATAGTGACGTAGATTTAGAAACTAAATTGACTAAATCTTTAAACTGCTTGTTTTTTTCGATTGCTTGAAAAATTGAAATCTGCTTTTTCAAAGGCAAGCCTAAAAATAAGGGATTCATAAAAACTAGGCTACGGGCAGTTGATACAAAGCTTAATTGAGGTTTTTCATTAAATTCAGGTACAAAAAAATCTATTAATCTGAGTTCATTACCAAATTTTGCAACCACAATAGCGGTAGAGTTGGTAGAGTTTTCTGTTTGACCTTCCGTTTTCTTAGTTAGTTTAATCCTTTGTCCTTGTTCTTTAATTGATTTTGATTCCGTAAGCGTCATAATTTTCCCTGACTTGATTTCAGACTGCCCAACAGGGATGTCAGTTACCTTAACCTCAACTCCTGAAAAATCGAGCAAGCTACAACCGCCAAGTAAGCTGATCGTTGAGAGAGTAGCTACGAATAACTTAGCACTTCTTGTAATATGGGTAGCTTTAAATAAGTAAGAACTCATTATTTTAATCCCTAATTTTTTAACAAATCTGAAGTTTTATTTTTGGGAAAGTCCGGTGCCCTGTTCAGCAGGATGATGCTATTAACAATTATTAATTATTCTTCTTGAGGTTGTTGCTAGAGGTAAAACGTGGGATTTAGTGAAATTCACAAAAGTTTACAGTGAGATTTTAGTGTGATTTAGTTGTTTAAGTTGGAAAAAGTGTTATAAAGTGGGAAAATCCTAAATTCAACCATACTCCAAGGCAGCCCTATAGACATTCAAAATGTATTACAATGGACAGACGATCAGATATTGGCTAAGACGGGAAAACATCTTGATTCCCTACAAAGATGTACTTTAGAGCAAGTGTGGGAAGGTCATAAATACCCAGAAATAGCTAAAGCTTGCAAACGCAGTGAGGATCATATTAAACAGGTTGCCAGGGAATTATGGAAACTTCTCTCTGATATATTGGGAGAAAATGTCAAGAAATCAAATTTTCGCTCCACAATGGAGAGATATGAAATCTCTAAAGTTTCAAATTCGGGTTATTTTAACCTTGTGCAAAAAGGAAATATAAACGTTTGCACAGAAACCTCACACCCTCCAAAAGCTCCACAACACTCACCCCCTACACAAACCTCGAATCAAGACGACACCCAACAAAAACCGCGACTCGATTTAAGAGATGCACCGGAGCTCAAAACCTTCTACAACTACCCCAACTCACCCCTCACCGCCCTCGAAACCTGGATTATAGAGCAAAACTGCCGCCTCCTCACCATCACAGGCATGACAGGCACCGGCAAAAGTGCGATCGCCCGTAACCTCATCCCCCAAATTCAAACTCAATTCGATCGCATCATCTGGCGCAGTCTCCGCACCTCCCCACCCCTAGAAACAACTCTCAAAAATATTATTCAATTTCTCTGCGATCGCACAGATATTAACTTTTCCACCAACACCGATGCTCAGTTGTCAATCCTAATAGAAACTTTGCGCGACAATCGCTGTCTCATCATCCTAGATGACATGCAGCAAATTCTCAGCAGCGGGCAACTTGCAGGAAATTATAAACCCGGATATGAAAATTACGGAACCCTATTTAAACTCATCGGCGAAATTCCCCACAATAGCTGCTTAATCCTCAATAGTTGGGAACCTCCCTCAGACATCATTACATTCACCGACGATAATTCAGCAGTATGTTTATTACAGTTAACCGGTTTAGGTGAAGCCGCAACAGAAATTCTTAGAGAAAAAGGTTTATTGGATGAAGAAACTTGGCCAGAATTGATTGCGCTTTATCAAGGTAATCCCCTGTGGTTAAAATTAGTCGCTCAAACCATTAACAACTTATTTGGCGGTAGAGTCTCTCAATATTTAAGCTATCAACCAGTATTTTTAAGCGATGAATTGACGCCGATATTGCAGCAGCACTATCAGCGGTTGTCGGAAATAGAAAAACAGGCGATTTCGCAACTTAGTAATGAAATACAACCTGTTTCCTTTCCCCAATTTATGGCAAAATGTCAAGGTTCCCCGCGCGAATTATGTCAAGCAATTCAATCTTTAGCAAGACGGGGAATGCTCGAAAAATTGAGCTATGAATCTGAAATAGTTTTCACGATTCCACCTGTGTTAAAACAGTATGTTAAAATGGTTGCAGAATAGTCTTAAATATCTAGCTAAATGAGATGAAATCATGACCGCAACTCGTACCCAACCTAAGCAGATTCTCAGTTTCGAGCAATTTGTAAAGCAACTTCCCGACGAAGAAGGCCGCTATGAACTTGTCAATGGAGAAATTGTGAAAATATTACCAATAAGACTGCATGAGGATGTTGCTGATTTTCTGATAAAACAATTTGATAGAGAAGTCGATCGCGTTCCGCTCAATTACAGGGTATCTGGCCGATTTATGCTGAGGACATTAACCCCGAATGGTAAAGAACAAGGCCGCCATCCTGATGTTACAGTAGTAGACAAAACCCTCTGGGAATCGCAGCCCTTTGCCTATTCAGCACTAACTGAACCACCACAATTAGTTGTAGAAGTTGTCTCAACAAATTGGGAAGATGATTATATCGACAAGCTGGATGAATATCAGCGGCTGGGAATTTCTGAATATTGGATTGTCGATTATTTAGCGTTGGGTAGCAGAAACTATTTGGGCAACCCGAAAGAGCCGACTGTTTTTGTTTACCTGCTTGATGAAAATGGCGTTTATCAAATGACTGCTTACCGAGGAACTGAGCGAATTATATCTCGAACTTTCCCAGAATTAGCGCTGACAGCAGAGCAAGTGTTAGATTTATGATATCAAATCCAGCTTAAATATCTCCCTTTATTTCTTAGTTCGCGCAGGCGGACTTCGTTTGACAAGGAGCGATTTCAACGGCCGAATCATCTTAAATAGGACTAAGGCCTCATAAACCCGGTTTCTGAGGAAAATCTGGTTTGGCGACGAGAAATCTGTCAAGAAACCGGGTTTATGACCCCGCGCGCGGAGATTACTATTAAACTAAACTACGATCGCATCGCCTGTTTTTGCTCAGCCTTCAAATCGCGGTTGCTAGCAGCAGCCAACTCCGCATCCAACAGCGTCTTACCCGTCGCAGCCAAATACACATCATCCAAACTCGGCCGAGATTGAGCAATCCCAAAAGTAGGCAATCCCGCATTTTTTAAAGCTTGCTGAATAGTTACCAGCGCATCGCTTTGCGGTGTTACTACTAAATTGAGAGAATTTCCTTGAGCCGCGTTGACAATTACTTCCTGCACAAAAGGCAGAGATTCCATCAGAGTTTTAGCTTTTTCGGCTTCTTCCAGCGGCGAAAACTCCCGAATCCGCAAAGTCACCCGATCGCCCCCAACCCGATTTTTCAACTCCTCCGGCGTCCCCTCAGCAATCACCGTACCCTTGTCAATAATCGCCACGCGATCTGCCAAAGCGTCAACTTCTTCGAGATAGTGACTTGTAATCAAAACCGTCGTACCTTCTTCCCGCAAGCGACGCAGGAAATCCCACACTACCACCCGGCTTTCAATATCCAGCCCGACAGTCGGTTCGTCTAACACCAAAACATCCGGCTGGTGAAGCAACCCAGCAGCTAAGTCGAGGCGTTTGCGGATACCGCCGGAATAAGTACCCGTCTTTTTATTTTCCCACTCCTCCAAACCGAGGAGTTTCACCATTTCGTCAATCCGCCCTTTAATCGTATTGCGCGGCAAATGGTAAAGCGCTGCTTGCAGTTGCAGGAGTTCCCGCCCCGTCAGCACCTTATCAAGAGCCACTTCTTGGGCGACATAGCCTAGTCTTTGTCTGGCAATTCTCGGCTGACTGACAGCAGAAATACCAGACACTTCAATGCGTCCGCTATCGGGCGCACTCAAAGTACAAAGTACCCGCAGGGTTGTGGTTTTGCCTGCACCGTTGGGGCCTAGCAAACCAAATATTTCCCCCGGTTCTACCTTGAAGGAAACATCTTTAACGGCTTCTACAGTGCCGTAGCGTTTCTGAAGATTTTCAATTAAAACGGCGGGAGCCATATATTTTGGGGATGAACTGGTTGTTAATATTTTGACACTTCCGGGCTCAAATTGCCGGAATGGTCGATCGACCAATGCGACTGGCTGTGCTGGTAAAGATCGCACACTCCTCCTCAACCGGAAACTGCCTATAGTTTTGATTCTTAATATCAGTTTAAAAAATATTAACTTTATAGCGGTTTTCAACCAGGGTAAGAGCATCTCAATCAGTCTTGACAAAAGGATTTGAGAAGAAGCATCATGTATTCATCATTCATTGCAGCCCGTTTCCTTTTCTGTCGCAAGCTACGCTTGAGAGTAGTTTCTTGATTGACAGCATTCAGGGACATCCGTCTGATAGCAGCCAAGTTCCGAGGGCTATTCAACGACCGAATGCGACATCGGTCTTCATTGAAAGTGACATCTAAAATCCAATGTTCTTGATTTTCAATGCTCCAATGTTGACCAATAACGCGACCATTAAGCCGGGCATCTACGGGTAAGGAACTCAGGTAGAACTGTACTTCATGAGTGGTTGTGTTCCACAAATAACGGAAACGTTCTACTATAACAATAGTCTGAATATCTGCCCAGTCTTCTTGTTTGTAAAGTCGTCCGAGTGCCGCCACTGGAACCGCCCAAACTTTTCGAGTTTCGACTCTATGATGTGCTGTTTCCGTTCGGGAATCTTCACTCACTTCAATTCCAGCAAATTGGTTGGCTCTGGCTGTTTCAAACCAGGTCTTGACTTGTTTGTAAAGAGTTGGATGATTCTTTTTGAGGGTAACGACATAATCGGCTTTTTTTTGACGAATGAGCCGCACAATCTCGGTCTGAGTACCCATCGCATCCATCGTAATAATCGCTCCGGTGACATCGATTAATTCCAATAGAGCTGGGATAGCTGTGATTTCATTGGAATGGTTTTCCACTTTAACTTGTCCAAGTACCAACCGATTTTCGCTGGCCCAAGCTGTCACTAAATGTAAATTATTTACCCCGGTTTTTCGGTCATAAGAACCTCGAAGATTTTTGCCATCAATCGGGATAACTTGTTGGCCAACTGGCCCAATTAATTGTTTAACCCATTCAGTCAACTTCTGTTCTAAAACTTTCGGGTCTAGCTTTTCAAAAACTCGTCGAAAGGTATCATCGCTCGGGATGCCATTGGGTAAGTCTAAAAATTTTTGCAACCATTGCTGCTTACTGATTCCATAATTTTCCATGTCTTCCCATCCCTCACCTCCAGCTATTGTAGATAATATGGCAATGACGAGAATGTCTTTCAGTAGGTGGCGTTTGGTTCGGTTCACTCTTGGGTCGGGTACGTCATCAAAATAACTTGACAAGCTCCCTTGTAACTCTTGCATGGAAATAGGTGGGGCTTCTGAGCGTGGTTGCTTTGACTCAGACGTTGGCACAACGGGCAGGAATCCTTTATCCATTGAGTTTTACGGCTTGATGACTTAGCTTTTAAGGCATTATAGAATTGCTCATACGTGAATGCCACGTTTTCTATAGTTGTCTTTTTGTCAAGTACAATTTATACCAAATTAGATGAGCTTACCCTGGGTTTTCAACCCTGATATTCATCAGTTTTCCCACTATCCAATCTCCCATCTCAAATCCAAAAAATTATGAGTTTTGAGTTAATTATAACTTTTCAGTTAACAACTCAAAACTCACAAGTTTTCAACAAGTAGAGATGCACCCGAAACCTGTTATTTTATAATTATCTCTACCTATAGGCTGATGTGTAGCGAGATTTTGATAATTAACACACTGGTCAAACACATCACACTTTTGAGCCAACTATTAAACACAAAAAACTTCCCGACTTGGCAAGTTCTACTTGTAACGAGTTCCCAAAAAATGTAACTTTAGGCCCGTGCTCTCAACCCCGATAGTTATCAGTCATTACCAATTATTTAATCGAAAATCGCAAATCGAAAATGGTATTAACTCCCCTAAACGGAGTGCCTGCCACGTCTTTAATCGACAATTTTTACCCAACCGCGGCGAACGTTGTACAGCAGTCGGTTGATGATGGCATACTCATCTTCATTCAGTGTTCTTTCTAAGAGTGCAGATCTGAGCTGTCTCCGGTCGTGGCGAGTCACGACGCTGGAGAACATGACCTGACCAAATAACTCTTCGAGTGTCATTTGGGATACTGACATGATAAACCTCCTAGTTGATTGAGACAGATAAAATTTTAACAGGCTTGTTGTATTTGTATTATGCACTCTAGGAGTGACTTCAAAGGCGATCGAACACATTGACACGGTGTGATTTTTTGGTTAAAAATCTGTGACCAAGACTTTGATGCCAAGTGACTTGGATCTCTTAAATTTGTGATGCTTGTCACAGAAGTCAGAGGGAAAAAGGCTATCAAGCGCGATCGCCAAATCTCAGCTTCGCCGATCGCCCTCAAAAACTCTCCATCCCGTCCTCACCGCTTCTCAACCTTATTTTCCCCTATGCCAATTTTCCAGCTAATTGAGGCATCGGTCAATAGTCGCCACAACCGACTCGGCCAACTCTTTCAGCGCGTAACCCCCCTCCAAACCAAAAGCTATGCGGCGGGTGAGTTGCAGACAGTATCCGGTGAAAGTACCGAAATCTGATGGCATCAGAGTCATGCTCGCCAGCGGATCGGACGCAGTAGCGTCATAACCAGCGCTGACAATCAACAAATCCGGTTCAAATTTGGACAAAAAAGGCACGACAAGAGATTCAAAGGCGCTCAGGTATTCAGCTATGCCACCGCCGGGATACAGGGGAATGTTCAGCACGTTGTCGTAAGCACCGCGCTCCTCGGCATCTCCTGTTCCCGGATAGCACGGAGATTGGTGCAGGGAACAGTAGGCAATTTGCCGGCAGTTTTCCACCAAAGATTGAGTGCCGTTGCCGTGGTGCACGTCCCAGTCGAGGACAGCGACGCGGTTGATTCCCGGCTGTTCCAGGGCGTAGTGAGCGGCGATCGCAGCATTGGAAAACAAGCAAAAACCCATCGCGCGGGCGTTTTCGGCATGGTGTCCCGGTGGCCTGGCCAGCACAAAAGCCGGTTCCCCCGCAGCCACCACTCGATCGACCCCATCGAGCCAAGCACTCGCCGCTAGCAGCGCTACATCGTAACTTTCAGCAGAAATCGGCGTATCACCGTCGAGGTAGCCGCCTCCCCGATGAGCCAAATGTTCGACTTCTTTGATGTATCTTTGCGAGTGAACTTTTTTGATAGCCGAGAACAGTTGTTGTTCGCGCTGCGGCACTGGGGTGGGTAGTTGCCACTCAATTTGAGCTGCCCAAGGAGCAGCTTTCAGAGCGTTGACGATCGCCGTTAAACGTTCTGGTCGCTCTGGGTGAAGCATTCCAGTCTTGTGCAGCAAGAAATCTTGGGAGTAGATGACGGGTAGCATCAGCAGATTTTAGAGTTAATTTTTGAGATTTTAGATTTTCTGTTTGTTTCAATTCGGCCTTCGGCTGTGTGAAATTAAAATTGCTATCGAGTAACCATTTTAATTTCTTAGAGGAGCGTCAAAAAAACTCACGAAAGCAGGAAACCCTTCAGCCTAAAAAAACCTTTTTAGCTTTTGCCAACTGCTGACAAAATTACCAACTGACAAATTATCAATTGTGCTTGTTTCGTCCCTTAATTTTTCTGGCAACTTTCCCATAAAGTCCAAGGCAAATTGTGATATAATTTCAGGAGTAATTGGCAATATTTGGCAGCTCTACTGAATCCAAACCGATTTTATCGCATTTTTGAGATTTATAGCGGTCAAATTTAAATTTTTAACGGAGTTTTTCAACCTATGAGCACCTCTGAGTCGCGGATAATCCCGACGGATCTGGGTAATGAGATGTCCCGATCGTACTTGGAATACGCCATGAGCGTAATAGTCGGTCGGGCGCTACCAGATGCCAGGGACGGTCTCAAGCCCGTTCACCGACGCATTCTCTACGCCATGAACGAATTGGGCTTGACTCCCGATCGACCTTTCCGCAAATGCGCCCGCGTCGTGGGGGAGGTGCTGGGCAAGTATCACCCGCACGGAGATACAGCGGTTTATGACGCCCTGGTGCGGATGGCTCAGGATTTTTCCATGCGGGAACGCCTGATCAACGGCCACGGCAACTTCGGCTCCGTTGACAACGACCCGCCCGCTGCCATGCGGTACACCGAATGTCGCCTCACAGCTTTGACTAGCGACTCCATGCTGCGCGACATCGACTCGGAAACAGTTGATTTCGGCGACAACTTCGACGGTTCCCAGCAAGAACCCCTCGTACTCCCCGCACGCATTCCCCAAATCTTGCTCAACGGTTCCTCCGGGATTGCTGTAGGGATGGCAACCAACATTCCGCCGCACAATTTAGGCGAAATAATAGACGGTTTAGTAGCACTAATTCACAATCCAGCAATTACTGACCTGGAATTGATGCAGTACATCCCCGGCCCGGACTTTCCCACCGGAGGGCAAATTCTGGGTAGAAGCGGCATTCGCGATGCTTACACCACCGGTCGCGGTTCGATTACAATGCGCGGAGTCGCCGGCATTGAAACCATCGAACATCCCGGCCGCCCCGACAAAGAAGCAATTATTATCACCGAATTGCCTTACCAAACAAACAAGGCAGCGCTAATTGAGAAAATTGCCGAACTTGTCAACGACAAAAGATTAGATGGAATTTCCGACATTCGCGACGAAAGCGATAGAGACGGAATGCGGATCGTGATCGAACTTAAGCGCGATGCCTATCCCCGCGTCGTCCTCAACAACCTCTATAAACAAACACCCCTCCAAGCCAACTTTGGAGCTAATATGTTAGCGCTAGTAAATGGGGAACCCCAACTACTTACGCTCTCCCAATTCCTCAATGTCTTCCTAGATTTCCGCATTGAGACAATTACTCGCCGGACTCAATATGAGCTCCGCAAAGCAGAAGAACGCGACCACCTTCTGCAAGGCTTATTAATTGCCCTAGACAACTTAGATGCAATTATTCACCTAATTCGCGCCGCTGCCGACTCCGCCGCAGCCAAACAAGAATTGATGGATAATTACGGTCTTTCAGAACAGCAATCAGATGCAATTCTGCAAATGCAGTTACGGCGTTTGACAGCATTAGAAGCACAAAAAATTCAGCAAGAACACGAAGAACTGCGAGCTAAAATCGAAGATTTGGAAGATATCTTAGCGCGCCGGGAACGCATCTTAGAAATCGCCGAATTTGAAGCAGTCGAAATCCAAACTAAAATCGCCACTCCTAGACGCAGCGTCATCGAGCACGCCGAAGGAGAAATCGATGAAAGAGATTTAATTGCCAACGAACAAGCAATTATTCTGATTACAGAGCAAGGCTACATCAAGCGGATGCCTGTCAGCACTTTCGAGGCCCAAAGTCGCGCTACTCGCGGCAAAGCAGGCGCGAAAATGAAAGAAGACGACGGAGTAGAACATTTCCTTTCCTGCTGCGATCATGACAGCGTTTTGTTCTTCAGCGACAGGGGCGTAGTTTACTCTGTCAAAGCTTATCAAATTCCCGTCTGTTCCCGGACAGCCCGCGGCACTCCAGTGGTGCAACTGCTGCCGATTCCTATAGAAGAAAAAATCACTTCTATGGTGTCAGTTACAGAATTCACCAGCGAAGAATACTTAGTCATGCTGACTCGCGGCGGCTACATCAAGAAAACCGCACTTTCCGCTTTTGGCAACATCCGCACTAACGGATTAATCGCGATTTCTCTAGAAGAAGGCGACCAACTGCGCTGGGTGCGGAGAGCAAAAGTGGGCGACAGCATCATCATCGGCACGCGCCAAGGCATGGCAATTCATTTCCGCACCAATCACGAACAGTTGCGCCCTGTTGGCCGCGCGACGCGGGGTGTAAAATCGATGAAATTGCGATCGGGCGATGAGTTGATCAGCATGGACATATTGCCCAGTTCAATTGTTGCCGAGATTGCTGAATTGGAAACTGAAGATTCGGAATTCGAGGGAGCTAATATTGCTCAGTTAGAAACTGAAGATTCGGAATTTGAAGTAGCAGAAATTACTGACCTAGAAACTGAAGATGCGGAATTGGAAGATGAAGAATTAGAACTGCAATCCGAGGAAATTGAAGGCGAAGAAGCCGAAGGAATTACCAAAAGTAGCAGCGACGTTCCTTCAGTGTTGGTAATCACCACCAACGGCTATGGCAAGCGGGTTCCAGTTTCTCAATTCCGCCTACAAAGACGGGCGGGCAAGGGATTGACGGCTACTAAATTCAAGTCTAAAAAGGCTAAAGATTACGTAGCTGCGCTGCGAATTGTCAACGAAGATGACGAGTTGATGATTATTACCAACCGAGGTATTATTATCCGTCAGGCTGTGAGTGCAATTTCCACCCAATCGCGAACTGCAACGGGCGTGCGGGTGCAGCGGTTGGATGAGGATGATTCGATCGTAGCTGTGGCTTTAGTGCCGCCTGCTGGTGAAGAATCGGCCGAAGAATCGGAATCTGAGGAAGTGGCAGAATAGTCATAGGTTAATAGTTTGTAAGGTACGCGCTGCGTACCTTACTGCTGAAGGGTAAAAATGCGATCGTCTATTCCCGGTTTCTGCCTCCAAGACTGGTCAACATTTAATACTAATTATGAAAAAATACCTCTAGGGACACCGCATTGCCGTGTCCTTAATGCGATTGTTGACAATCGATCCCATAATTGCTATAGCATAATAGAATCATAAAGTTAATAGCAAAAGTCTGTAAAAATGCCTTATTTAACAGCACAAAACGACATCAAAGCACTCATCGCTAAATTTGCCAGAGCTAAAATCCTTTGGGTTGACACAGAAATAGCAGACTATAAATCCAACCCCAGATTATCTCTGATTCAGGTGTTAGCTGACTCCACAGATGCGACGGGAGATGCCACTTTTCTACTAGATGTCTTGGATCAACCAGAATTGGCAAAAGATTTCATCAACCAAATCATGGTCAATCCAGATATTGAAAAAGTTTTGCACAACGCCAGCTATGACATCAGATTTCTGGGCAACGACGACGCTCAAAATGTCACTTGCACATTAAAAATGGCGAGAAAGATTCCCACTTACATTCTGCCATTACCTAATCGACAACTCAAAACTTTAATAGAAACACTTTGTGGCATTGCTTATGTAGATAAAACCGAACAAAGCGGGGATTGGGGCAAGCGTCCCCTGACCGAGAAGCAGCTAGAATATGCCAACATGGACGCGGTTTATTTAGCTGGAGTGCATCGCCGCCTGGTAGAAATCCTTGCCCAATGTTACCCCGAACCCGCAACGGAAAACTTGACAGCATTGGGCGAAAAATATCAGGAAATAGAATCTCGGTGGAAGCCACTAGACTCAGAAATTGCTGAAGTCAAAGAACGATTTAAAGCGGGGATGCTGGCCCAAAAGCTCAAAGACAGTTCTTATTTTGAGCTTTCCAGTTCGATAGCTATGAAAGTAGATTTTCTCACCCTGGCAAGACTGACGCAAACTGAGGGAATTGAGTTAAATTTTCCGGTGACACTGACGAAAGAAATTCAAAAACAGTTAGGCGAACTCATCGCCGATCCATCTTTGGAAGTTGAGGAGATTGCTAGTTGGCGGTTGAATTCCAACCTACAGCAGCGGCGAAAATCTACTAAAAAAATTGCGCCGGAACCGGAGAGTGAGGATTTAACTGCATTGGGGGAAAGGTACAAAGAAATTTTGCCTGAATGGAAGTTGCTGGATTCAGAAGTTGAGCATCTGAAAGAGCGCATTAAAAAAGCAATGTTGGTGCAAAATCAGGAAAATACTCCCCATTTTAAGTTATCCAGTTCCTCGATTTTGAAGGTGGATTTTGCTAAATTAGCAAAAATTGCGTTATCTATGGGAGTTGAGTTAGATTTTATGGTGACGCTGACTCAATACATCCAAAAGCGGTTAGGGGAAGCGATTAACAAAATTGATGTGCAAATTGAGTATATTACGAGTTGGCGGATGACGGCTAAGACGGTGGAAGAGGAAGATGATGATGAAATCCCTTTTTAACTACTAAAATATCAAGTTTTCTCTCATTTTTCTGTGTTTTTAGGGGTCTGGAAGCGAGAGAAATAGGTCTAGAAACAATGCCGAATAAGGGGGTTGCCGCCTGTATACCCTCTTGATAAAAGCGATGTTTATTACAAGTTAAATTCATTAACAATTGTACAGATTCACAATATTTATCCAAATAATTGACCCAATGCTCTCCATCTTGCGCCAACGCCAAAGGTACTCCGTCTGCGGTATTTTTTGCTTTGTTCTTTAGGCGGAAATTCCCCGCTTTGGGGCACGGCTGTTTCATTCTCAGAAAAACCAGGATTTTGTAGGGGCAATGCTAAGAGTGCCCGCCCAGGCCCAGACACGATAAATTGGGCATTTCAGCGATCGCGGCTCTTCACGAGGGTTTGCCCCTACAAGAGTAATGAAACAGCCCTGCCTTCTAGGGGTGGCCTCAGTTATTCAGATTTAAGAGAAGCCATATCAATTACAAAGCGATATTTCACATCGGACTTGAGCAGTCTTTCGTAGGCTTCGTTGACTTTCTGGATAGGGATAACTTCGACATCGGCGGTGATGTTATGTTCACCGCAAAAGTCGAGCATCTCTTGGGTTTCGGCGATGCCGCCGATCATAGAGCCAGAAAGACTGCGGCGACCCATAATCAGACTAAATGCCGCTACATCTAGAGGCTTTTCAGGCGCACCAACCAGGGTGATGTTACCGTCGAGGCGGAGCAGGTTGAGATAAGCATTAATGTCGTGCTTGGCGGCGACGGTATCGAGGATAAAATCGAAGCTACCAGCGTGCTTTTGCATCTCGTCAGCATTACGGGAAACAACAACTTCATCGGCACCCAGGCGGAGTGCGTCTTCTTTCTTGTCGGGGGACGTGGTAAAGACAACGACGTGTGCTCCCATTGCATGAGCAAGCTTCACGCCCATGTGCCCCAATCCGCCCAGACCGACCACGCCTACTTTCTTACCCTCTGTGACTCCCCAATGACGGAGTGGCGAATACGTGGTAATGCCTGCACACAGGAGTGGCGCAACTCCAGCCAAATCGAGGTTTGGGGGAACGCGCAGCACGAAGCTTTCATCAACAACAATGCTATCGGAATAGCCACCATAGGTGACTGGAGCAGTCTTGTGCTTGTCTGGGGAGTTGTAGGTGAAGATAACATTTTGGCAAAACTGCTCAAAGCCAGCTTTGCAATTGGGACAGTGACCATCCGAATCGACCATACAGCCGACTCCCGCTAGATCGCCGGACTTGAACTTCGTCACTGCTGAACCAACTTGAGTGACCCGTCCGACGATCTCATGACCGGGAACGATCGGGTAGGTCGTGGACATGAAATCGCTCCACTCGTCACGCACTGAATGTACGTCAGAGTGACAGATGCCGCAGAAGAGGATTTCGATCTGTACGTCGTGTTCGGTTGGATCGCGCCGTGCGATCGTGTCGGAGGCTAGCGGTGATGTTGCACTGGCTGCGGAATAAGCTTTCGTGTTGTACATGAATCAATGCTCCTAGCTGTTTACGTTTGGTATATGGTACTGTTCGTCGCTAATGTCGCCTACCGCCTGCGGGGCGATATGAGTCATCGCCGTTAACGGCAGTGGCGATGGCGATCGTGCTTTTTTGTCGTGCGGTTAAGGTTTGATTAAGTTGGCGACGATTACTGCACCGTTTGTCCACCGTCGATGACCATAGCGTGTCCAACCATGAAGGCAGCCGCGTCCGAACACAGCCAAACAACTGCCGCAGCGATCTCCTCAGGCTTGCCCATCCGTCCGATCGGCTCCTCCGCAATTACCTGCGCTCGCCCTTCGTCCGTGCCACCAGTGAAGCGACCCATCATTGGGGTGTCGATGTAGCCGGGACAGACGGCATTGACGCGGATATTCTGGGCGGCGTAGTCGAGGGCTGCCGCCTTGGTGAGACCAATTACGCCATGTTTCGCGGCAGTGTATGCGGGGCTGCCCTTGATGCCGATGATTCCTGCCCCCGATGAGGTATTGACGATCGCGCCACCACCCTGTTTAAGGATCAGCGGGATCTCGTGCTTCATACACAGGAAAACGCCGCGCAGGTTGATGTCGATGATCCGGTTCCACTCTTCTTCCTCGTACTCTGCGGTCGGAGCCGGATTCCTCGGCTCGATGCCCGCGTTGTTGAAGGCGAAGTCCAGCCGCCCGAAAGCCTCAACGGTCTTGTCCAGAGCCGCTTTCACGTCCTCGGCTTGCGTCACGTCGCACTTAACGGCGATCGCCTGTCCGCCCTGGTCTTCGATCAGGCGTACCGTTTCTTGATTGCCTTGTTCTGAAATGTCAGCAGCTACGACCTTAGCGCCTTCACGGGCAAACGCCAGTGCCGCCTCGCGACCAATGCCGCTTGCTGCTCCGGTGACAAAAGCCACCTTATCTGTGAAGTTTCCATTCAAATTGGATACCATATTTTCTCCTGTATTAAAACGACAGTTTTTCGCTTACCGACTGAGGTGCTGATTGAAAAATGACTGAAGCTTGTCCCACGGGATAAGGTTCACCCGATCGTACAAATCGACATGGCCAGCGTTCGCAACGATGTAGAGTTCCTTTGGTTCGGCTGCGCGTTTGTAAGCATCTTCACTGAACTCCCTAGAGTGTGCATCTGCGCCCGTGATGAACAGCATGGGACGAGGCGAAATCGTCTCAATGTCATTGAACGGGTAGAAGTTCAGGAATTTGACGTTACTGGTCAGTGTCGGATGGGTTGTAAGTTTCGGCGACGAACCTTCGGGGGTGTATTCGCCCCTGGGAGTGCGGTAGAAGTCATAGAACTCACGCTCAATAGCGGTGGAGTTCTCATTCAGTTCATGCACGGTTCCGCTTGTGTATTTGGTCTCGCCGCCCGTGAACTCCATATAGCGTTGCTCAGCCGCCTCTGCGATGGCTTGCTTCCTCTGTTCGAGGGTCGCAGAATGCCTCAGCCCGTTACGGCTAGCCGCACCCATGTCATACATACTGACCGTCGCAATAGCCTTCAGGCGCGGGTCGATCTTGGCGGCGCTGATGACGAAGCTGCCACTGCCGCAAATCCCGAGAACGCCAATCCGGTTCCTATCAACGAATGACTCGGTGCCCAAAAAATCGACCGCAGCACTGAAATCTTCGGCATAAATATCCGGCGAAACAACGTTGCGGGGCTGCCCCTCACTCTCACCCCAGAAGGACAAATCGAGGGACAACGTGACGAATCCCTGCTCAGCCAGCTTTTGGGCATACAGATTTGAGCTCTGTTCTTTCACTGCGCCCATTGGGTGCCCGACTATGATTGCGGGATTCTTCGCGTTCCGATCCAAGTTTTTGGGAATGAAGAGATTCCCGACAACTTGCATATTGTATTGGTTTTTGAACGTAACTCTTTGCATGGTCACTTTGTCACTCTGATAGAAGTTGTTCGCCCCCTCGACTACAGCGGACTGCTGCGCGAGTGCTTGGGGGTTCTTACCCGATACGTGTGTTTTGTCGAGTGCAAATGCCGCCGCTGTAAAGATTGCACTCATCAAGAGGGTTGGTATTAAAATGCGGTATTTCATTGAGTTCTCGATAAGTGTGGGTTTATCTAGCAGGTTCGCTTCGGTTCGATAGTCGTCGCAAGCCGTTTCATTTCCGTACCCTCTTTATTGCGATCGCAGCTCGATCGTCACTTCTACAGAACCAGGCACATTCAATGTCTCGATGTCACCGTCAATTTTTCCGAGAATAACCAGTCCGTTTGAGTAGCCAAAATCGTTGTAATACATCGCCAAATTCCCCCAGGGAGCGTAATAAGCAATATCTCCAACCGCAGGATCACTGCCTGGAGGGGCATCTTTTGTAGATAATCGTCTTGGCAAATTACTAATTTTTTCGGTGTTCGCGTGGTCTTCCAGCGTCAGCGTTAATGGCAGCAGGGAAATAAAATCCTGAGTGGTTTTGCTGTCAATCAACGTCGCTGTAATGACTTTGTTTCCGACCTTGATGTTTATCTTCATCCTGTTTGGCTGCTCGGTTGATAGTTCAGTTGGCATTTCTGACGGGGCGCTGCTAGGCATCCTGTTATCGGCACGGCAGGCTGAGGAACTCAGGGACATTGCTAAAGCGAGAACCAAAATCAGCATTCGCTTCTGACCGTTTTTTCTTTTAGTGGGAAACCCTCTCAAAAGCATCAGGATCTCCCTTCATACTGCTCGTCGCTGACCTGTTCCATCCAGTCCACAGGGCTACCGTTGAGCGCCTCGTGAATGGCAGTATGAGTCATGGCTGTAGTGGCTGTAGCTCCGTGCCAGTGTTTCACACCTGGTGGAATCCAGAGGACATCGCCAGGTCTAATCTCCTGAATTTGACCGCCCCACTGCTGAACCCAGCCAATTCCAGCCGTCACAATGAGGGTTTGCCCCAAAGGATGAGTGTGCCATGCGGTGCGGGCACCAGGCTCAAAGGTGACACTTGCGCCAGATGCGCGTGACGGCTCGTGCACCGGAAAAAGAGGGTTGATGCGTACAGAACCCGTGAAATATTCGGCAGATCCTTCAGTGGAAAGCTGCGAACCGTTCCGCGTGATTTCTACGGTCTGTGGGCGCTCGCCAGATGAGACTTGTGTATGACCTGCCTGTGCAAACCCCAAAGCCAATAAGGAAAATGTCATGACAGGTATCGTGAGCCGTTTCATTTTCGTTCCTCCATGTTTGTGCTTAGTCATGCAAAGCTTGACCACAGCGACCAATGCCTGCCGTGGATTTGATGATGCTTCTCGTGCGATCGTGAGAAAGCTTGACCAAACAAATTTGAGTTTTCTCTTGAAGAGAAATCCAGACGCTTACAATTCGCCGGAATCGTTTTTCATTGCTTTAGCCTCATTCTAAGAATCCTCAAGGGCAAGCAATAGAACGATCGTCTAAGATTGTTGTACAATCCTGCAAACTTAGAAATTAACGCTGCCAAAACGAGTGAAAAGTCCGCTATGGAGTTAATGAACGACCAGCAGGCAAAGCGCGAGGCAGATAGAGCGCAAGCCCACAGAGACGAACTGACCGAGCGGATTGCACGGGCGATTCGTCAAGATGGGACGATCGAGCCGCTCAAAGGATTGCACTTCTACCGCACCTCCTTTCCTTCGGAATGCGTTCATAGTGTCTCGATTCCTTCCTTTTGTGTCATTGCTCAGGGCAGCAAAGAAGTGCTGCTAGGCAGCGATCGCTACCAGTACGATCCGATGCACTATCTATTGGGGACGGTCGAACTACCGATTGCCAGCCGAATTCTAGAAGCAACCCAGGAAAAACCGTACCTGGGGCTTCGTCTGGATCTCGACCCCACCCTGGTTGGCTCAGTCATGGTTGAGGCAGGCTATCCCTCAGCTCAAAGCGAGGCTAGTGTCAAAGCGATCGATGTCAGTCCACTGGATACCAATCTGCTAGACGCTACGGTGCGATTCGTCAGGTTGCTCGATTCCCCTGCTGAAGCTCATGTTCTCGCACCCCTGATTAAGCGAGAAATCATTTATCGACTGCTGATGGGATCGCAAGGCGATCGGCTGCGTCAAATTGCTGTTCTGGGTGGCTCTACCCACCAAATTGCTAGAGCAGTCGATCGACTTCGTAAAGACTTTAACCAGCCGCTTCGGATTGAAAGCATCGCACGAGAGCTTGGAATGAGTGTATCGAGCTTCCACCATCACTTCAAGTCTGTCACTGCCATGAGTCCCTTGCAGTTCCAGAAGCAACTGCGGCTCCAGGAAGCTCGCCGTCTGATGCTGGGGCAAAACCTTGACGCTACCAGTGCAGCCTACCGTGTGGGTTATGACGATTCCTCGCACTTCAACCGAGAGTACAAGCGGCTCTTTGGTATACCACCGATGCGCGATATGGAGCGGCTGCGAGAAGCTGCTAGGGAGATTGCGAGTTCAAAATGATCTCCTCAAGATCCCCTAATCAGGCCAGAAATCGCTAAAACGCAGTTATAGTTCCCGCTATCATATAAATAGAAAATCATCTTGCGATCGCTCTGTTAATAATTTCCACCAACTGATGCTGTAAAGCAGTCTACTCTCAGCAAACTCTCCGGCGTGGATTCGATCGCACTTTAAATAAAAATATTTGAGCAAGGTGGGCAAATAATGCCCACCAGAATTCCTACTTACCTACCGTGAAATACTCATTCTTAGCATACACGCTAATAATGCAGTCGCCGACTTCAAAAAACATCCCCTCTTGCTCATCTTTAGAAAATTGCAAGTTGCCGTATTTAGAATTAATTTCCTCAGCAGTCGCCGCTTTTGCCTCCATTTCATCCGGTATAAGTCCGGTAGAACCGATATAGAAAACCAGCGGTGAAACTTTTTCCCTGTAAACTTTTTCAGCATAAGCTTCCAGTCGCTCATTCGCATTAGCTAAAGCAGCGACAAACTCTTCTCGCTTGACATCTTCTCCCTGCCATTTCGCTTGCAAAAGGCGCAGCAAACTATCTGCACCAACTTTTGATAAAATAGCGGTGACAGTGCCGTTATTCTCCAACCCCAGAAACTCATCGAAAATCAGTTTCATCAAGTCGTCAACTTTGGTGATTTTTGTTCGGGATGACAGCGTTTTGTGTGCGAAGACAACAGGCTCATCTAACGTGATGTCAAATGTCGGTTTTGCTAGCTTTTCGCCCGTGTTTTTGTGGTAAACTTCATAAAGGCGATCGAGAAATTTGTTGGCCGAGTGCAATTTGCCGAAGTTGAGGATGTTTTTGCTGCCGATGTCGATTTTGTAGCTGACTCGCGAATCTACTGAACCGTTGGCGATCGCACTTTTTAAATCTGTGTATTCCGTCGTTGTCGGAAAATTGATGTAAAGGTTTTTTGACAGATAATGCTGTTTCAATTCTTCCAATTGTTCCGATGTGTAAGCCTCGGATTCCTCCTTCAAATGAGCCGAGAGAATGCTAGAGAGAATTTTGATTTCTGCCAGTTCCTCAAACACTCCGTCAAGGCTGCCGTAACGCCCGTCAAAAGGCACGAGTGGCAAAGTCTCTAACTTTATATCGTACTCTGAACGGAAGTCAAATTCTTGCACGGGCGAACCGTCTTTTTCAAGAACACCGCATTTTTTGAGCAAATCAAACACTGGTTTGCTGCTGATTTTGGTTCGCAGCGACTTAATATTAACTTCGCCGTCGCTGACAATAGTATAATTGTTGAAAGTATTGAGGTCTGTAACTAGAATTCCCGCCACTTCTGCGATAAAAGTTCCATCCTCAACTTTTACCAGCTTAGCTTTTCTGGTAATCAGCATATTGATGGTAGCGGTATTTTGATTGATGGCAAATGAACCCATTTGCACGTATTCCCCACCATCTAAGAATTCAGTTTTCAGCCAAGGCTTGACAAGGTTGCCGTTTTCGTCTCGCTTTCCCTCAATTCGCTTCAAACCTTTTCGCTGATAATTTTCTTGCAAGTGTTTCAAGTTAATGATGATGCTGTTGCTGTTTTCCTCCAATATCTTGATTAACTCTAGCAGGGAAATTTTATCGCTGACTTTTACCCGATCGCCAATTTCATGATTTTTCAACACTTCAGGCGCAAAAACAGCCTGTTCCAAATCTTCGGTAAACTCGGCTATTTGGGCATTTGTCAAAGCTTTAGCGTGTTTTTCCGTCAAAGTAGCATCGAAGGTGCTCGCCAGCGCATACTTAGCCGTATTTAAATTGCCGTCAGCGAGGTTAGCTTTCGCAAAAGCAAACACCGACTCATCAGTTTGAGCAACGGGAACATCTAGTTTCTCATACTCATCTTTGGCGACTTTCTGATATTTGTAAAACAGTCCCCCATCCTCTGCTTTCAAGCCGCAGATTTTCAGCGTGCTCGATGAACCGTTGATTTTTTTGCCGCTTTTGGAAACAAAAACTTGATAATCGTATTCCTTAATTAACGGTTCTTCCAGCGGAGGTGCCACCGAACTGCCTAACAGTTTTGTGCTGTCGTAAAGAGCATCGTAAACCATTTTGACTTCGCCAGCGCGGATGCAATTTCCCGATAATGTGTTGGCGATTTTGGAGAGCAGTTTGAAGTCAGCAGAGGCATAGGATATCGTGTTGGCAAACACATCCATGTCTTTGAGTTCTTCGCAAATTTCCCCTAATTTTGCAGCTTCCGAATTGGCACTGGGGTCATTTGCATAGCCGTCTGTGTGCAAATTGATCGCTGTCATTTCTCCCGCTTTAACCAGAGATTTAGCGAGTTGCATCGACTGCGATATGCAGGTACAGCCAGCCGTGTTGATTTTTTGAATTTCTTTGATGTATTGAGAGTCAAACTTCAGCACTTCTTGAATGTGAATTCGCTGGAAGTGACAAATTACGTCCCCCTTGTCAGCATAGGAAATCAGGCTGACAATTAGCTGGTAATTGTTGTATTCGTCTAAGGTCAAAAGCTTGATTAGGGTTTCTTTCAGCGGTTCTAAGTCATAATACATTGAGCCGGAACGGTCGATGATGATGATGCTGTGAGCGACGGATTTTTCTGGGATATCGCCTGGTGTTCTTTCTAAATTAATGCGATCGACTAGATAGAATGCCTTTGCGTTTCCGGCAAAATTGTAGAGGGTAAATTTGGTGCGAGTATTGGAGGCTGCTTGGCTGCTGGAACTTTTGACTTGAGACGATTGTTTTGCTTGCCGTGCCATAGTTGTCACCTATGTTGATTTATTCCTCAACTTCATCATGACACGCGCTTCTGTGGATGTCAAGGGCTGTCGAGAAAATTATCTGCGAGGTTGAATAACCATTAATATTTAGCGCTGCGCTGCAAGGGAAAACTGCGGCGGTAGGGTAAATGTGGGCTTTTTTGGCAAAAGTAGTGGATGTGCGTAAATATTTAGTAAATATTTAGTCAATCATGCTTTATTTAGAAAATCCGCTGCTCAAACTTTATCTAAATCTGATCGGATGGGTAGCGTTCGGATTTATTCTCGGCCGCCTGCTACCGAGAAGCTATTCTACATATTTAGCCAAGTTTCTTTTCTTCTTGGGCACGCCCTTGAGCATTGTTGCTTTTATCCGCCGCGCCAATTTGTCGGGTGCTATTTTGATTGCGCCGCTGATAGCTTGGGCGGCAATTCTAGCAGGTGGAGGACTCGCTTGGATTTTGATAAATTTCGGTGTCGGCGAGGAACGTTTCAAGACTCTTAATCCGATCGCCCAAAATAGCCCGGAACACACCAGCGCTTGGAGTTTGCCCACTCAAGGCAGCTTCTTATTAGCAACGATGGTTGGTAATACGGGTTTTTTAGGCATTCCCGTCAGCTTGTCCTTATTAGGCGCGGAACACTTTGCCTGGGCGTTGTTTTACGACTTGCTAGGCACTACCGTGGGAATGAATATACTGGGAGTTGCTATTGCTTCTCACTGCGGTAAAAGCGATCGCAGTCAGAGTTGGTTAAGCCCGCTGCGGGCAATTTTTCAGAATCCGGCACTGTGGGCTTTTGGTGTAGGATTTGTCTCGCGCAGCTTGCCGCTGTCGGCACCTATCGAAGAATTGTTAACAACAGGCGCTTGGACTGTAATTACTTTAGCTTTAATTACGATCGGGATGCAGTTGAGCAAGTTGAATTCCTTGCACAACCTCAAACAAGTTTTGGCTTGTCTGGCGATTAAAATGTTGTTAATTCCCTTGGTAATTGGCACGGGATTAACGTTTTTTGGCATCGCGGGCGCGCCGCGACTTGTGCTAGTGCTGCAAATGGCAATGCCTCCTGCTTTTGGTACTACATTGCTGGCAGAAGCTTTCAATCTCGATCGCGAATTAGCCGTAACTGCGATCGGCATCGGCTGCGTTAGTTTATTATTCACTATTCCAATATGGATGAGGCTATTTAATTTTTAATAAAAATAGGAATTGCTCAGTTTTTAAACTACCTTACTTCAGTGATCCCCATCACAAACATGGAGCGATATATGTCATCTTGATTTAAAATAACAATCACGGGACTTAAAAACTGTATGGGCTTCTGCTAATGTGGAAATAGCCCGCTGAGGACGGGAAGAATAAAAGTATGACAAGTATAAATTTTAGATTGACAGGTTATCAAATTCTCGATCGCATTTACTCGGGAACTCGCACCCGGGTTTATCGAGCTTTCCGGACTGGCGACAAACAGCCCGTCGCCATCAAAGTCTTGCGGAACCAGTATCCCAGCTTCAGCGAACTGGTGCAATTTCGCAATCAGTACACGATCGCCAAAAACCTCCACTTGCCCGGAATCATCGAAACCTACAGCTTGGAAACCTACCAAAACAGCTATGCGTTGGTAATGGAAGACTTTGGGGGAATTTCTCTGAAGGAATGGAGGCAACAACGAGAAACGGGGCCGACTCTGATCGAGTTTTTGCAAGTGGCGATCGACCTGAGCAATATATTAGATATACTCTACCGCCACCGGATAATTCACAAAGACATTAAACCCGCCAATATTTTAATTCATCCCCCAACAAAACAAGTTAAACTTATTGATTTTAGCATAGCATCTTTGCTACCAAGGGAAACTCAAACCTTGATCAATCCTAACCTGCTGGAAGGAACACTCGGCTATTTGTCTCCCGAACAAACTGGAAGGATGAATCGCGGCATAGACTACCGGAGTGACTTTTACTCTTTGGGCGTGACTTTTTACGAATTGCTGGCGGGACGATTGCCGTTTCAATCCAACGATGTGATGGAATTAGTACACTGTCATATTGCGAAGCAACCACCATCACTGCATCAAATCAATCCTGAAATCCCGCCCCTACTCTCGGAGATTGTCAGCAAATTAATGGGGAAAAATGCCGAAGACCGCTATCAGAGTGCGTTTGGGCTGAAATTCGATTTAGAATGTTGTTTGGAGCAACTTGAAGAAAACGGTAGGATAAAGAGTTTTGCGATCGCGCAGAGGGATGTTGGCGATCGATTCATTCTACCAGAAAAACTCTATGGTCGCGAAACTGAAGTAAAAACCCTACTCGAAGCCTTTGATCGCGTCAGTAGTGGCACAACTGAAATGATGCTAGTAGCTGGTTTTTCGGGGATTGGGAAAACTGCAATTGTGAATGAAGTTCACAAACCAATTGTCCGCCAGCGCGGCTATTTTATCAAAGGTAAATTTGACCAATTTAACCACAACATTCCTTTCTCAGCTTTTGTGCAAGCATTTCGAGACTTAATGGGACAATTGTTGAGCGAAAGTGACGAAAGGTTGGAAAATTGGCAAACTCAAATATTCCAAGCACTGGGGGATAACGGTCAAGTCATTATTGAAGTAATTCCCGAACTCGAAAGAATTATTGGCAAACAACCACCCGCACTGGAATTATCAGGAACTGCGGCACAAAATCGGTTTAATTTGCTTTTTCAAAACTTTATTAAGGTGTTCACAAAACCAGAACATCCCCTGGTGATGTTTTTGGATGATTTACAGTGGGCAGATTCCGCCTCGCTGCGGTTAATGCAACTGCTGGTTACCGAGTCGGAAACCGGCTATTTATTAGTAATTGGTGCCTACCGAGATAATGAAGTATTGGCAGCACATCCGTTGATGCTGACATTGGATGCAGTGGTCAAAGGTGGGGCAACGGTGAATACTATTACCCTGGAACCGTTGAGTTCAACAAGTCTAAATCATTTGGTTGCTGATACGCTCAATTGCGATCCATCTTGGGCAATACCGTTGGCCGAGTTGGTGGCACAAAAAACCCAGGGAAATCCCTTTTTTGCAACCCAGTTTCTCAAAGCACTGCATCAGGATGGGCTGATTGAGTTTGACCGGCTTGCTGGTTACTGGCAGTGCGATATTGTTCGAGTTCGGGAAGCAGCGCTGACGGATGATGTGGTGGAGTTTATGGCGTTGCAGTTGCAAAAATTGTCGCCAGCGACTCAGAATGTGTTGAAGTTGGCTGCTTGTGTTGGGAATCACTTTGATTTGGGGACTTTGGCAGTTGTTTCCGAGCAATTGGAAACGGAAACAGCGGCGGATTTGTGGAAGGCTTTGCAAGAGGGGTTAATCCTGCCTGAAAGTGAAATATACAAGTTTTATATGGGGCGAGAAAGACGGGAAGAGACCGAAAATTCGGAGGTGGTGAATTACAAGTTTTTGCACGATCGCGTTCAGCAAGCTGCCTATTCTTTAATTCCTGAACAAGAGCGAGCGCGTGCTCACTATCAGATTGGACAATTGCTGCTCCAGCAGATTTCATCTGCTGCTATAGAAGAGCAAATTTTTTCAGTTGTCAATCAGTTGAATTATGGTATTGCGCTGATTGAAGACCAAACACAACGTGATGATTTGGCACAACTAAACCTCACGGCTTGCCGCAAAGCCAGAGCCGCTACTGCTTATCAAGCTGCTCGCGAGTATGCTGCGATCGGGCTAAATTTGCTTGGAGAGAGCGCTTGGCAACGACAGTACGAGATGACCTTGAACTTGCACGAAATAGCCGCCGAAGTGGCTTCACTCTGTGGCGAATTTGACCAGATGAATCAGTGGATTGACACTGTGATTGATCATACCAGAACTCCCGTTGAGCGAGTGAGCGTTTACATCGTCCAAATTCAGGCATTATCGTCCCAGAACAAGTTTTTAGAAGGAATTGCTATCGGTTTGTTGAGTCTCAAAGAATTAGGGGTAGAATTGCCCGATAGCCCTACATCAGAAGATATTCAGCAAGCAGTGCAGGAAATTAATAGCTCGATAGGCGATCGACCTATTGAAGAGTTATTCGATCTGCCAGCGATGGTGGATGCCCAAAAACTGGCCACGATGCAAGTGGCGGCAAGTATTGCGACAGCTTGTTATCTGGCTGGTTCGCCTTTGTTTGCGCTGGTGACTGCCTTACAGGTAAATTTATCTATCCAATATGGCAACAGTCGTACTTCAGCTTATAGCTATAGCTGCTATGGAATGTTTCTCAACAACTTTCTACAAGAGGTGACGGTAGCCGATCAATTTTGCCGATTAGCTTATCGTCTTGGCAGTAGCCCGGAGGCCAAAAATATTCGCTCTGCAACTTTTGCTGCGATCGGATTCTGTTTGTACCATCGCAAATCGCATTTGCGGGAAACCCTCCCCATTTTTCAGGCAGGCTATCAAGTCGCATTAGAAACAGGAAATTTAGAGTTTGTCGGGTTGAATGGGCATGGATTTTGTCTGCATTCCTACTGGTGCGGTCAACCTTTGGCAGAACTCGATCCCCAAATTCGGGCATACCGTCAGCAATTACTCGACCTTAACCAACTAACGACGGCAAATTATTGTTCGATTTATTGGGAAACAACGCTGTTTTTATTAGGTAATCCAAACAATTTTGAGATTTCCTTTGAGGAGGAAGGCTATGAGGAGAAGCTGCTTTCTCAGTCGCTTGCCTCTAACGATTTGTACCGACTCTGCAGCTTCTATCTGTACAGGGCGACCTTGAGATTCCTGCTGGGAGACATTGCTCGGGCCTCCGTAGATGTTGATCGAGCAAGAGAGTATATAGCGGGAAGCGCAGGAATTACTTCCGAAGCTGGTTTATATTTCTATGACTCACTCATAGCCCTTGCCACTCCTGAGTCCGAGACGCAGTTAGAAACTTCGTTGCAACGAGTTCAGGAAAATCAAACTTCGTTGCAGCATTGGGCAGAACACGCCCCCATGAATTATTTGCATAAGTGGCAGTTGGTAGAAGCAGAGAAATACCGAGTTGCCAGACAGAGGGCAGAAGCTATTGAAATGTACGATCGCGCGATCGTCGGAGCGAAAGAAAACGAATACATCCAAGAAGAAGCTCTCGCTAACGAACTAGCAGCTAAATTTTACCTCGACTGGGGCAAAGAAAAAGTGGCGCAAGCTTATATGCAAGAAGCCTACTACTGTTATGCTCGCTGGGGTGCGAAAGCCAAAATTGATGACTTAGAAAAACGCTATCCCCAACTTCTTGCTCCCATATTGCAGGCAATAGAAAATCGTTTTGTAATCCGCGAAACCCGCCTCCACCCAATCAATAAGTCGTCAATTTTACCTCAAAGATTTCAAACAATTATATCGAGCAGCAACAGTATTTACGAAACCCTCGATTTCGCGGCTATTCTCAAAGCCTCCCAAACTCTCTCAAGTGAAATTAAATTAGAAAAATTGCTGGCTGGACTAATGTCTGTGGTGATGGAAAATGCCGGGGCAAAAAAAGCAGTTCTGCTGTTGCTTAAGGATGGGAATCTCGCGATCGAAGCTGTAGCCTCCTTCAATCAAGATGTCATCTCAATATCTGTACCACTGTCAGCCCGCGACGAGTTTCCCTCTGCTGTGGTCAACTATGTTAAGCGGACTTGGAAAACTGTGGTTTTCGATAATGCAGCAGTACAAAACGATTTTATTGCCGATCAGTATTTGATGGAGAAAAAGCCCAAAAGTGTGCTGTGTGCGCCAATTTTAAATCAGGGTAAATTAATCGGGTTGCTATATCTAGAAAATAACTTGACAATTGGTGCATTTACAGAAGATCGCACTGAAATTATCCAACTTTTGTGCGCCCAAGCGGCTATCTCTATAGAAAATGCTCGATTGTACCAGCAATCTCAAGCTTATGCAGAAGAATTAGAGCGATCGCTCCTTGATTTGCAGCAAGCACAGTTACAGATCGTGCAAAGCGAAAAAATGTCCGCCTTGGGCAATCTCGTCACAGGAATAGCCCACGAAATCAATAATCCTGTCGGCTTTATTAGCGGCAATATTGAGGAAGCAACCACCACGCTAAAAGATGTGATTTCCCACTTAAAATTATATCAAGAAAAACTGCCAAATCCAGGCGAGGAAATCGAAGAAGATGCGGAGGATATTGATTTAGAGTATGCCTTAGAAGATTTGC
This sequence comes from Microcoleus sp. Pol17C6, assembly GCF_036701145.1. NCBI lineage: Bacteria > Bacillati > Cyanobacteriota > Cyanophyceae > Oscillatoriales > Microcoleaceae > Microcoleus > Microcoleus sp. Pol17C6. The sequence continues at coordinate 35,787 of NZ_JAUBQH010000038.1, read as the reverse complement.
CAAAGATGCTGTTGTCGATGAAAGTGGGGTGCGATCGCATTCGCGGCATTAGCACCAGCCTCCGCACCTTCTCCAGAGCCGATAAAGACTACAAAGTTCCCTTTAATATCCATGAGGGCATTGACAGCACCATCTTGATTTTGAAACACCGGCTCAAAGCCAACGAACACCATCCCGCGATCGAAGTCGTCACAGACTACGGCAATCTCCCGCCAATCGAATGCTTTCCCGGTCAACTGAACCAAGTCTTTATGAACCTGCTTGCTAACGCGATCGATGCCCTAGAAGAATCAAACCAAGGACGCAGTTTCCAGGCTCTTAAAACAAATCCATACTGTATCACAGTTCGTACCAGTCAGTCGGATGATCGGCACATCAAAATTCAGATTGCCGATAACGGTGCGGGCATGACAGAAGCCGTGAAAAAACGGATTTTTGACCATTTGTTCACAACGAAGGCAGTAGGAAAAGGCACCGGGTTAGGATTGGCGATCGCCCGCCAGATTGTAGTCGAAACCCACGGCGGAACCATTAATGTGAATTCAACTTTGGGGGGAGGGAGTGAATTTGAGATAGTGTTACCTATTCGCAAATAAAAGTTGACTGTTGACTGTTGACGGTTGACTGTAGAAGGAGGGGTCAAAAAAATGAAAATTGCGCGAATTATTTGTTGGCATCGGGATTCGACTTTACGCCCGACTTTTGAAGTAAGGATTTGATATCATTCCGGCCTGACTGCCGGAATTGATATGACAGAGGACTATCATGATTTGGAACACGGGCTTACAGTTCCATTCTTGTTTCAAAGTGGTATCAGAAGTAAAAAAATGAGGAGGAGGAAGAATGAAAAAGGTTATTCATTTTTCATTCTTGCTGATTTCGTTTGTCGAGTTTGAGTTCTTTGAGTGCGATCGACTAATTTCTATTTGAAAAAATCCCGAATAACTCAATTAGATTGCCGATCGGGCATTATACCAGCCCCGATCGCAACTGGGGACACGGGCAAAACTTCCCGCGTCCCTGCGCCAGATTGCCAAAATCTCAATTATGCTAACCTAGGCAAGCAGCAATCCCTTGTCACGAAGGCGATTAACCTAATTTCAAACAATTTATTTTATTGAGGACCGGTGTATCCCGTATGGCAAACCTGATCGGCACAGACAGCAACGACTTTATTCTAGGAACTCCGCTGGGCGATCGAATTCGCGCCTTAGATGGCGATGACACGCCCCTGGGTGCGGGAGGAGATGACACCCTAGAGGGCGACGGTGGCAACGACCAGCTTCTTGGAGGTGACGGATCAGATTCGTTGCTTGGCGCTGAAGGAAATGACGAACTCATTGGCAACCAAGGTCGCGATTTTGCTTCCGGCGGGAACGGCGACGACTCGATTCGCGGCGGTTTGGGCAACGACCTCCTCGAAGGCAACGACGGGATAGACAGCGTGGTGGGAGATGCAGGGGACGACTTAGTTAGTGGCAACGCAGACTTTGATGTGATTGCCGGCGGTACTGGCAACGACACCCTCACAGGGAATGACGGCGACGATTCCGTGTTCGGCAATGCTGATGATGACTTTCTCTACGGGAATGCGGGGAACGATTCTCTCAACGGCGGTAGCGGCAGGGATCAACTGTTGGGCGGTGAGGGCAACGATTACTTAAGTGCCAGCGACGGTGACGACACTTTGTACGGCAATGCCGCCAACGATTCGCTCTTCGGAGATGCTGGTAATGACCAGATATTCGGTGGCAAGGCTGACGATACAGTTTTTGGCGGCACCGGTTCCGATACCCTTCGCGGCGATGAAGCCGACGACTCGGTACTGGGAGATGAAGGTAATGACTTCTTGTTTGGCGGCAAAGGTAATGATGGTATCGACGGCGGTTTAGGCGATGACTCCTTGGCAGGAGGTATCGGCGACGATACCATTTTGGGCAGTTTCGGCAATGACAATTTATTTGGAGCAGAGGGTAATGATTCTTTGATCGGAGGTGAGGGTTCAGATACTCTGACTGGTGGCAGCGGCAGCGATGTTTTTGGATTGGGAGCCGGGCCTGGTAGTCTGGCTTTAATTACTGATTACAATGACACAGAGGATTTCTTTGGACTGCCGAGCAATTTATCTTTCGCTCAACTGCAAGTTCGGCAAGGTAACGGTGCCAATGTCAGGGATACAGTAATTACGACGCTCGACGGCAAGCTTTTAGCAATTTTGATCGACACTCCGGCGGCGCTGATCGAGGCGAATGATTTTATCGCTGTGACTGGGACGGTTACTACCAGGCCAACCACCATTACCACTACAACTACAACTACAGTTACAAGCACAAATACAGATCCAACTCAACCTGCAACTGCAACTACAGAGTCAAGTTCAACTACAGATTCAATTCCAACTCCGCCTCCTACTCCAACTCCGCCTCCTACTCCAACTCCGCCTCCTACTCCAACTCCGCCTCCTACTCCAACTTCGCCTCCTACTCCAACTTCGCCTCCTACTCCAACTCCG
>NZ_JAUBQH010000038.1:0-33175 GCF_036701145.1 Microcoleus sp. Pol17C6 | reverse complement strand
CCTCCTACTCCAACTTCGCCTCCTACTCCAACTTCGCCTCCTACTCCAACTTCGCCTCCTACTCCAACTTCGCCTCCTACTCCAACTTCGCCTCCGACGCCGACTCCGAGGATTCCGATTCCACCGACAGTTAGCGTGCCTGATGCTGATTCGCCCCTGCTGTCAATTAGTTCGATCCCCCCGGCGCGGACTCCCGGACTATGGCCAATGCCCGGCCCGACGCCGTTCCCGACGCCGGTGCCGAACCCGATACCTTTTCCTACACCTTTTCCTACACCTTAGGGGCTTTAGGTGCGATCGCGCCGCTCAGTGATGAGTTATGAGTTAATGTAAAACTCACTAAACTCATCACTCATAACTATTTAACGTCCTGGGGAGTTTCGGCCGAGTCTTCTGGCGACTCGGCCGGAGAATCTTCTAGAGGAGATAATTGTTGGGTGTACCCCAAGAGCGATCGAAGTTTCATGCGGTGGATGTAAGGCCAGCCGCCATTGGCTTCAATATTCCTGAGCAGTTTGTAAAGTGCTTGGCGGTTGTCGGGAAAAGACGCTTGAAACAAACCGTCCCGAATTTCCCGGTGCGAAGCTTCCAGCCTCCGCAGCAGGGCCAAAAGCAGCAGACTGTCTCCCTGACAACTTTCGGCTAAAGTCCGAATCGCCTCTGTCAGCGATTGCATTTGAGACTGCAACTTTTCTGACTCTAAATCTTTGCCGTTGTCCATACCGCTGCTTCCTTTGAAATCTACAAGGCCTTTGTCCCCAGCCTTTTGGTCAACCGACTAATCGAGCTAGTCGCGATCGCCATTCGGGGTCATAAGCAAAGTAACTTAAGTAGGTTGACTTAAGCAATATTAATTTGCAGTCCAAGTCAGGAAAAGAGCACAACCCGTCGTACCATGTGTATTGGGCTGCGATCGGAACATGATTGAGAAATCATAAGTTCATGCTTATTTTCACGGCGCACTAGCTTGATTTTCTGAGTCAATGCCTGTGTCGGTGAAGCGAGCGATCTGGATCTAAATGCTGCCCTAAGCGCTGGCCTAGCCTGCCGGCGGGCAATTATATTTTGCTCGAAGTAGGGCTTTTTCTTAATATAATCCGATGTTGGATATTGAGGTTTGCAATGAAATATCGTGCTTTAATTGTTGCACTTTTAGCATTTTGCATGAGTGCGCTGGTTGCTTGTTCTTCTGCTTCTGACACGACGGTGGCGACTACTGAGTTGCTCACCTACGACGAGATTAGAGGTACTGGCTTGGCTAATAACTGCCCTAGCTTGGCAGAAACTTCTCGGGGATCGATCCCCATCGAAGCGGGCGCCACCTATAAACTGACTGGTTTGTGTTTGCAGCCCACAACTTATTTTGTGAAGGAAGAACCAGCAAACAAACGCCAAGAAGCGGAATTTGTGCCTGGTAAATTGCTGACACGGTTCACGTCGAGCATTGACCAAGTTCAAGGTACGCTTAAGGTCGGTAATGACGGAACTCTGACTTTCACAGAAGAAGACGGCTTGGATTTTCAAGCTATTACGATTCAATTACCGGGCGGAGAGCAAGTACCTTTCTTGTTTACCATTAAAGAACTGGTAGCTAGTTCCGAACCCGGAGTAGTTGCTATCAATACTTCCACCGATTTGAGAGGGGAGTTTAACGTTCCTTCTTACCGCAGCGCAGGCTTTTTGGACCCTAAAGGTCGCGGGGTATCGACTGGCTACGACAATGCTGTAGCGCTTCCGGCTACTGACAATTCCAAACTGCAACGGTCTAATGTTAAGCTGGCTGACACTCGCACCAAGGCGGGCAGAATTTCTCTCCAAGTTGCTAAAGTTAACAGCGCCACTGGCGAAGTTGGCGGGATTTTTGAGAGCACGCAGCCTTCTGATACTGATTTGGGAGCTAGACCGGCTCTGGACGTGAAAATTCGGGGTTTGTTTTACGCTCGGATTGAGCCTTCTGTATCGTAAAATTGGCTTTCTGGATCGATCGAACTTGAGTAGTTTTTTACCCTAAAGGTACTGCTCGCTCTTCATTAGCCAACAGTCTTGAGCAACCTAACTTAGGACTGTTGACTAATGACTAAATTTATGATTTAATTGTGGTAATTCGCAAGTTATGAAGTTGGGATTTTTTATTAATTAAAGTATTGTATTCACAGCGCTTTCAGCTTATAATGTATTTTTTTAAAAAACCTGATTAAATAGGAGATTTGGTCGCAGGTCTTCTACCTGGTAAAAGTCTGCCTTATGCCGAAAACCTTCGGATAATCCCGCTAAATCCGTTCACGTTCCGAAAACTCAACTGGTGTGTCCGCTATCACACATATTAAGTGCTACGATTACACTACATAAAAGTGAATTTTTTTAGACTAGATTGGAAACTAGATCTAAAGCAACTTCAGTCCTCTGCTCTACCCACCCTTATGCCACCATGTCTACCACACTGCCGAACGAGCTAAAAAGCGAAAATTTGCAATTGTTGCGCGAGTACCAACTTTCTGGATCGAATGAAATCCGCAATCAGTTAGTTAAACTGAATATTGGACTGGTCAGAAAAGAAGTTTACCACTGGATCAACCAGTGCGGTGAAAGCTACGACGATTTGCTGCAAGTCGGATGTATTGGTTTGATCAGGGCGATCGAGCGGTTTGATATCGCCAAGGGACACGCTTTTAGTTCCTTTGCAATTCCCTACATACGGGGCGAAATTCAACACTATTTGCGGGACAAAAGCCCTTCTGTGCGATTTCCCCGCCACTGGCAGTCCCTGGAACGCAAATCAGTAGCAGCGATCAAGGAGTTGCAGGTGCAGTTAAACCGCAAACCTACGGATGCTGAAGTAGCAGCAGTCCTTGAGGTTTCTGTACAAGAATGGCAAGAAATTAAGTTGGCCCATCTCAACAGATCGCCTCTGAGTTTGGACGCGCCGATGCAAGATGAAGATGAGGGGGCTACTTGTCTGGGAGAATTGGTGCCCGATAGCAAATATCGGAGTTTTCAGTTGGCGCAAGAGGATCAAATTCGCGTACAGCAAGCTTTGGCTATGTTGGAACAACGGACTCGCGAGATATTGGAGTTTGTTTTTCTCTACGATTTGACGCAGAAAGAAACGGCTGAACGCTTGGGTATCAGTGCGGTGACAGTTTCTCGGCGAGTTAAGAAGGGGCTGGATTTGCTCAAGGAAATCATGACTAAACAGCTTTAGTGATTAGTCATTGGTCATTAGTCATTAGTCAGCAGTCAGCAGTCAGCATTAAGCTGCTACCGATAACAAATAACAAATAACCACTGACTACTAACTAATTTTTAGATGCTGCGGACAAATTTATCGAGCCTTTCTACGGCTTTTTTAATCGTGCCTAAATCGGTGGCGTAAGACAAGCGAATATGGTCGTCTGCACCGAACGCAATCCCCGGAATAACTGCTACTTGCTGCTGTTCTAAGAAAGCGTCGCAAAATTCCAAAGAATTCATTCCAGTCTTGCTGATGTTGACAAACATATAGAAAGCACCGTCTGGTTTAATACAGCTAATTCCAGGGACAGCATCGAGTAATTCAAATATTACCTGACGCCTTTCGGCAAAAGCTAGACGCATTGTTTCGACAGACTCTTGACTGCTTTCCAAAGCTGCGATCGCGCCGTACTGTGCAAAAGTACACACATTTGATGTACTGTGACCTTGAATGGTGCTGGTGGCTTTAATTAATTCGCTCGGCCCGGCCAAATAACCGACTCGCCAGCCTGTCATCGAGTAAGCTTTAGCAAAACCGCTGCTGATCAGGGTGCGATCGAAGATTTCTTGGCCTAGGGAACCGATGCTGACGTGTTGGGCGTCATCATATATAATTTTTTCGTAAATCTCGTCAGCAACGACTAAAATATCTCGATCGACTATCACCTCAGCTAACGCTTTGATTTCCGCCGTAGTATACACCATTCCCGTCGGGTTAGAAGGCGAATTCAGTACAAATAACTTGGTTTTGGGAGTAATCGCTCGACTCAGTTGTTCCGGTGTAATTTTATATCCTGTAGAAGCATCAGTCCGTACAATTACTGGCTTGCCGCTAGCGAGTTTCACCATTTCAGGGTAGCTTAGCCAGTAGGGAGCCGGAATAATTACTTCCTCTCCAGGCTCGATCAGAGCCATCATCAGATTGTAGAGGGAATGCTTGCCGCCGTTGGTGACAATGATATTTTCTGGTTGATAGTTGAGATTGTTGTCGGATTTGAGTTTGCGCGCGATCGCAGCTTTTAACTGCGGTTCCCCAGCCACAGGGCCGTACTTAGTCTTGCCCGCGTCTAAAGCTTGTTTTGCCGCTGCTTTAATGTGTTCGGGGGTATCAAAGTCGGGTTCTCCCGTACTCAAACTACAGACATCAATCCCTTCGGCCTTCATGGCTTTAGCCTTAGCGGCGATCGCCAAGGTTATGGAAGGAGAAACCTCACCCACTCGTGCTGCCAACTTAATCATTGGATTTTAGATATTAGATTTTTGACTTTCGATCATAGGGTGACAAATGTTGATATTCAACCCTGTTGTTAGGGAATTATGACATTTGTTTACATAGTACGTAAAGGATTAAGCAATTAAAGAATAAAAATTAAAGAAGCTCTTAGTTTTAATTTTTATTTTTTAATTTTTATTTTTTGACGTTATTATTGTACCATTTTTGATGCCTCGTTACCCTCAACGCCGATCTGCAAGCTTATGGATCTCAAATCTCTGATTCGCGACATTCCTGATTTCCCCAAGCCGGGAATTCTGTTTCGAGACATTACAACTTTGCTGCGCGACCCGCAAGGGCTCAGCTACACCATTGACAGCTTAGCCGAAAAATGCTCTGCAATGTCTGTTGACTATGTGGTGGGCATGGAATCCCGGGGCTTTATCTTTGGCGCGCCTTTGGCTTATAAAATGGGAATAGGCTTTATTCCTGTCCGCAAACCAGGGAAACTGCCCGGTGCGGTTCATTTTGCTGAGTATGAGTTGGAGTACGGTGTCGATCGACTGGAGATGCACCGAGATGCGATGACATCCGGCAGCCGGGTGCTGATTGTGGACGATTTAATCGCCACTGGCGGAACAGCGGCGGCCACGGCTAAATTGTTGGAACAAGCTGGCTGCGAGCTTGTCGGTTTTGCTTTTATCATTGAATTGCAGGCTTTGGGCGGCAGGCAGAAATTGCCGGATGTGCCGATCGTCACGCTAGTTGAATATTAGTTAGTTAACTGTTGGCAGTTGACAGTTGACTGCTGACAGTTGACAGTTGACAGTTGACTGCTGACAAATAATATCCTTGACCTTTGCATCGGAATTATTCATCTCTCTCTTCTCTTTCTCTGCGTTCTCTGCGTTCTCTGTGGTTAAATCATGCCGATGCAACCGGAATCAATATCATTCACAATTCTTCAAATCTAAAATCTAAAATCTAAAATCTAAAATCCTATGACTTCTATTAAATTGAATCGAAATTGGCGAAAGTTGAATTCTCTGTTTGGTGGCGAAACATTTACTTATGTTTTAAAGCGACTTTTGCAGGCACTTTTAACCCTCTTTTTGGCATCGGCTCTTTGTTTTGCAATTATTGAACTGGCACCGGGAAATTACTTGGATACATTGAGCCAAAATCCGAAGATTTCGCCGGAGACACTCAAGCAACTCGCACAGCAGTTCGGCTTAGATAAACCAGCTATTGTGCAGTATTGGCTGTGGCTGCAACAAATTGTGACGCGGGGGAATTTTGGCACGAGTTTTGTGTATCAGCGATCCGTAGCTTCGCTGCTGTGGGAACGAGTACCGGCGACGCTATTAATGGCGATCGCATCTTTGATTGTAACTTGGGCGATCGCGATTCCCTTGGGAATAGTCGCGGCCGTCAATCAAAACCGCACAGTCGATCGAGTTCTGCAAGTAGTCAGCTACACGGGACAAGGATTTCCCAGCTTTATCACAGCTTTGCTGCTGCTATTTTTTGCTCAGAATACTTCGCCTCTGTTTCCCGTCGGAGGGATGACGAGCATTGACCACGCAGACTTACCTTGGTGGGGTCAAATCCTCGATTACGGCTGGCACTTAATTTTGCCAACAGTCGCCCTCAGCCTTACTGGTTTTGCTGGTTTGCAAAGATTGATGCGCGGACAATTGTTGGACGTGCTGCGTCAAGATTATATCCGAACAGCACGGGCTAAAGGTTTGCCGGACGATCGAGTAATTTACATTCATGCTTTGCGGAATGCAGTTAATCCGTTGATTACGCTATTGGGTTTTGAGTTTGCTAGTTTGTTGAGCGGTGCGTTTATTGCCGAATATTTCTTTAATTGGCCGGGTTTGGGAAAGCTGACTCTGGATGCGGTGAACAATCAAGATTTGTATTTAGTAATGGCCAGTTTGATGATGGGCGCAACGATGTTGATTGTTGGGAATTTGTTGGCAGATTTGCTGCTAAAAGCTGTCGATCCTCGGATTAAGCTGGAAGATTTGAAATAGAAGACTTAATTCAGTAAAAGAAGGTACGCAAAGGCGATTTGTAATAGTCAACAGTCAACAGTCTTCCCATTACCAATGCCCCATGCCCCATGCCACATTACCCATCTCGGAGTGTTTTATGTCAGAAAAACAACCAAACGAGCCAATTAGTTTTAGCAGCTTTGCCGACTGGTGCAGGCATATTGACAGTCTTTCAAAATCGGCAAGGCGCACAGTTAAAGTGTTGTTAGAAAAGGCTGGCACTGATGACCCTGAAGCAGCCCAGCAGATACTTTCAAGCATGACAACACTTTATCTCGGCCGCAATGAAATTACCGACATCAGCTCCTTCGGCTCGCTCACCAATCTGACAACACTGGATCTGGGCGAAAATGAAATTACCGACATCAGCTTCCTCGGCTCGCTCACCAATCTGACAAGACTGGATCTGGGCGAAAATGAAATTACCGACATCAGCTTCCTCGGCTCGCTCACCAATCTGACAACACTGAATCTCAGCTACAATCAAATTAGCGACATCAGCTTCCTCGGCTCGCTCACCAATCTGACAACACTGAATCTCCACGACAATCGAATTACCGACTTCAGCTTCCTCGGCTCGCTCACCAATCTGACAACACTGGAGCTCACAAACAATCAAATTAGCGACATCAGCTTCCTCGGCTCGCTCACCAATCTGACAACACTGAATCTCAACATCAATCGAATTACCGACTTCAGCTTCCTCGGCTCGCTCACCAATCTGACAAGACTGCATCTCAACAACAATCGAATTACCGACTTCAGCTTCCTCGGCTCGCTCACCAATCTGACAACACTGAATCTCAACAGCAATCGAATTACCGACTTCAGCTTCCTCGGCTCGCTCACCAATCTGACAACACTCAATCTCGGCGAAAATGAAATTACCGACATCAGCTTTCTCGGCTCGCTCACCAATCTGACAACACTCAATCTCGAAAGAAATCGAATTACCGACATCAGCTTTCTCGGCTCGCTCACCAATCTGACAACACTGAATCTCAGCAGCAATCAAATTACCGACTTCAGCTTTCTCGGCTCGCTCACCAATCTGACAACACTCTATCTCCACTGGAATGAAATTACCGACATCAGCTTCCTCGGCTCGCTCACTAATCTGACAACACTTTATCTCGGCGGCAATAAAATTACCGATATCAGCTTTCTCGGCTCGCTCACCAATCTGACAGCGCTGAGTCTCTTCAATAATGAAATTACCGACATCAGCTTCCTCGGCTCGCTCACCAAAATGAAATTAGCGACATCAGCTTCCTCGGCTCGCTCACCAATCTGACAACACTGGAGCTCCGCCACACTCAAATTACCGATATCAGCGCCTTGCGCTCGCTCACCAATCTGACAGCGCTGAGTCTCTACGAGACTCAAATTACCGCTCTGTGCGTGTTAGGCCTCCTAGCACAGAAACGTCTTACTCTCTCGACTAGGCCAATTGATGCTCAAAAAGCCACAGAAGCAGTCAAAGTTGCCTATGCCACTATTGGGCTAGAACAACCCGAAATTATTATTTGCAGCAGTCCCCGCGACGTTTGTCTCCAAATATTCAACTTGCCCAAACACGACCATTCACAAAAATGCTCAGACGAATGGGACAGCAATATATTGGGGAAAAAGCTAAACTGGGAAACGATGTCCCAATCTATTGTGAGAGACTTTGCAAGTCCGGCCGTGTGGGAGTATGAGCTCGATCGCATGATGATCGACCCCGAAGCAGACAGCACACTGAACTCGCTAATGTACCAATTGGTTGGCAGCTATGCGCGATCGGAACAAACGAAGGGGAATGTTTTTCCAGATTATTTGTTCGGCCTCCAATCCCCTGAAACCCCCACGAGTTTGTTTAAAGAAATCTATTTGACCCAATTGTATATCTCTTCATTAGGCCTCAATCTTTCCCAAAAGGCACAAGAAATACTTCGCTGCCAAAAGCTGCTGTTCGAGCATTGCGGTTTGATATTTCCCTTTGAAAAGATTTGCTTTGTGTGCGATCGCCCCCGCCACCTGCGCTTTGACAGTCAAAACCGCTTGCACGCGGAAGCAGAACCTGCGATCGAGTTTGCGGATGGATGGAAAATTTACTATTATCACGGTGTCGAATTGCCGGACAAATACGGCAAAATCCACCCAAATCAATGGCAATCTCAATGGATTTTAGCAGAAGAAAATGCCGAAGTTCGGCGAGTGTTAATTGAAGTAATTGGTTACGATCGCATTTGTCAAGAGTTGCAAGCAAAACAAATAGATAGTTGGCAGGAATATGCACTATTACAAATAGATAACGCCGATGTCGAGCCGATTTGTTTGTTAAAAATGACTTGTCCGAGTACGGGATTCATTCACGCTTTGAGAGTGCCGCCTAACCTGACATCAGCTAGGGAGGCAATTGGCTGGGTAAATTGGGATATTGATCCCGAGGAATTTTCCGTGCAGACTTGATATATAGCCTTTCTCAGGTAAATTAGATGCTCGTAGCCATCGGGCATAGCAGATATGAAAGCGTTTGAATTTTTAATTTCAGAACGGGACTGACAATTCATTGAAGAACGGGCTAGGCTAGTTGTAGAATTCTATTTCCATGCCAGGGATACACCGCATCAAATTTCTTTCACCCTCCAAACATGGCAAAACAACTAGCAATAGAAACTCGCGGGCTGACGAAACAATTCGATCGCCATATAGCCGTCAATGACATCGATTTGCAAGTAGCAGCAGGCGAAGTATGCGGACTGATCGGCCCCAACGGTGCCGGCAAAACTACTTTGCTGCGAATGCTGGCGGCGGCTGAGGAACCGACTATAGGGGAAATTTACATCAACGGGGATAGGTTATTGCGCGATCAATCGCACCCAATTCTCAAACAGCGCATCGGCTTTCTTCCCGACGACTTTCCCCTCTACGACGACTTGACTGTTTGGGATTATTTAGACTATTTTGCCCGACTCTACAACCTCCAGCAACCGCGCCGCCGAGAGCGAATCAACTCCGTGTTAGAACTCGTGCAACTAACCAACAAGCGCAACAGCTTAATTTCCACCCTTTCGCGGGGGATGAAACAGCGCCTGAGTTTGGGGAGAACTATCATCCACGAACCGCTATTGTTGTTGTTAGACGAACCCGTTTCTGGCTTAGATCCGATCGCCCGAATGCAGTTCCGCGAAATTATCAAAGTTTTGCAAGAAGTCGGCATGACCGTAGTCATATCATCTCACGTCCTCAGCGACTTAGCCGAACTTTGTACCTGGGTGGGTATCATGGAACTCGGATATCTGGTCGAAAGCGCACCTTTACAAGAACTTTACAAACGCCTCAGCCGCCAGCAAATTTTTATGTCGGTTTTAGGAAATAAATTAGAAGCGCTAACATCGGCATTAAAAAACTTTCCTTGGGTGGAAAATTGGGCAATAATCCCGGAAACTCAGCAGGTGTGTGTTGATTTTTCAGGAAGCCCGGAAGATGCAGCAAATTTATTACGCGAACTCGTCGCGGCCAACATTCCCCTAACCGAATTCCACTGCACTCAAGAAGACTTAGAAACCATCTTCCTCAAAATGGGACACAAACAAGCATCCTAATGTGCTCGTTTCCTGTTTACCAGAATAAACAGTGAGTTATAACTGAGTCGTCACCCATTCCTAATCACGAATAACCAATGACACTCCACTTACTAGACAAAATAGGCAACTGGAATCCCCAGTTATTTCGAGAAATCAAAGGTCGCTTGAATACTGGCAATATGGCGCTAGCCTCTGCCCTTTCCCTAAGCGCTCAACTGCTGCTGTTCATGTCTGTCAGCGCTCAGATACCCGTTCCCCCTCCTAATGGGGAGTACACTTACCCCATCTATCACAGATTTTGCTCTTTAGATAATGCCCATCCCTATGAAAAAATCTGCGTCAGAGATGCCTTCAGCAACTTTGTCATTAACTGGCGGGAGTGGTGGCTAGAGATATTCGTTTGGCTGAGCATATTTAGCGTCTTAGCTTTATTAGTAGCAGGGACTTATCTACTTGTCAGTGACTTAGACAAGGAGGAACGCCGCGGCACGCTCAACTTTATTCGCCTCAGTCCCCAGTCTGCCAAAACAATTTTTATCGGCAAAATCCTTGGCGTCCCAATTTTACTTTATCTAGCAGCAATTCTGGCCGTACCCCTGCACCTGTACGCTGGATTAGCTGCTCAAATACCTCTGAATGAAATTTTATGTTTCTACATAGCAGTTGCAGCTAGCTGTGCTTTATTTTACAGCGGTGCGATGCTATTTGGATTGACAACCAGTTGGTTGGGAGGATTTCAACCTTGGTTGGCTAGCGGTATGGTTTTTGTGGTGTTTGGGATTTCTGCGCTCCCGTTCACACGAACTGCTTGGGATTTGTTAAAATTTTTGTCTCCCCTTGCTATCCTGAGATATCAGCTTTTTCTAGTTGATAGAGGTGAGTTCGATTCGTTAGTTGAAGACTTAGACAAGCTGCAATGGTTTTACTCGCCAGTGGGTACAAATATTGCGAGTGGCCTTGCTTTGTCTCTTTTGGTTTGTGGTACAGGAACCTATTGGCTGTGGCAGGGATGGCAGCGCCGCTTTCCCAATCCCAGCACCACAGTTTTGAGCAAGCGGCAAAGTTATTGGCTAGTTATCTGCTGTCAGCCAATAATTTTAGGGTTTGCACTCCAATCAAACCCCCTATCAGGCACGAGTCTCCCCACCTTACTGATCTTGAATTTGCTGATGTTTTTTGCTTTAATTGCAGCTTTAACATCTGACAGACAATCTTTGTACGATTGGGCGAGGTATCGGAAACAAATCGTTCCCACCAGTCAGAAGCTGTGGCGACGCTACCCACTACTCGATTTAATTTGGAGCGAGAAAAGTCCCGCTATAGTTGCGATCGCGATTAATCTCCTCAGCTCAGTAATCATTTTAACACCTTGGGCGCTGTTGGAAAAACCTCAGATCAACGAATTTGGTGGGGTAATTTGCTGCCTGAATCTTATCCTAATTTACGCAGCCATCACCCAACTATTCCTATTGACAAAAACCAGAAATCAGGAAATTTGGGCCGCAGGCACTGTCGGTAGCGCTCTCTTGTTGCCACCTCTGATTTTATTTATGCTCTTGCTAACCCCAGAAAAAGCTCCTATTCTCTGGTTGTCTTCAACATTTGTTGGCTTTTGGTTTTCGTCTTCGTCTTCGTCTTCTTTCCCAGCATCAGGAAATACCATTTTGTTCTCCATACTCAGTCAGTGGAGTGTCTTGGTGTTGTTGAATATCAAATTGCGATCGCAACTCAAACTCGCAGGGCAATCAGCTTCTAAAGCACTGCTGAAAGCGTGAAAAAGCCGGGAAGAGTTCAAACGTGAAACTCCGATTCAGGCAGGGATTTAAACCTCTGCCTGAAAGCTTAAGTCGTCTGAAAACGACTGTTTAACTAACTTATTATGCTAATTCCGCATTTATAATCAACTTTATATTGAGCAATGGTGGTCGCCGCTACACAAACAAAGACTACCTTCGGAGGTTTTAAGATTAAAGTTGAAAAAAAAATTCTGACCTTACAGATCCAAAATTATAGAATCAGCGTATATTACTAATGAACGCAGTACAAAATTTCATAGGTTCGCACCGCTAAAAATTTCAGCTTGCCTGTTTGCAGTTGAGCTGCGATCGCCCTTGGCTACACACCCAACTATAAAATACGCCTAAGTGATCTGTATTTAGGAGTGGGTTTATTGGAATTTGGGGGCAGGTTTATATATCATTTTAGCTGCGTGTAATACTTTTATGGCAACCCACCCCTAAAGCCGAAAATAAGAAAAACTATCCTAAAAGTGCGACTTTGTGATATTTTGACTGAGAATGCCGCCGCCGTTAGGCAACAGAAGTATCAAATTTAGAGGGTAATTAGAACATGGCAGAAATTAGAGACACCGCCCAAGCAAACTTGCTAGCAGGAACTCCAGAAGATGACCTGATTTTTGGTTTGATGGGCAATGACACCATTGCCGGGAACTCGGGTAATGACAGCATTTATGGAGGAAAACAAAGCGATTTAATTGAGGGCAATTTAGGTCAAGATTCGCTTTTTGGAGATTTAGAGAATGACACTATTAACGGCGGAGACGGTAACGATTTTTTAGTGGGCGGAAAAGGCAGCGATTCCATATCGGGAAACTCCGGGAATGATGTTTTGTCGGGCGATCGAGATACTGATGTCCTGATAGGCGGAGACGGGGCAGACTTATTTGTTTTGAGGCGCTACGCGGAGGCAGATCCTGGTCGTACCAGCGGCGGTGCTAATTTCGCAAATGCTGACGCGATCGCCGATTTTGTACCAGGTACAGATTTAATCGGTTTGGCGGGAGGTCTTAGTTTTAGCGACTTGAATATTCAGGAAGCTGGAAACGATACTGTTATTCAAGACCGAGTGACTGGAGAATTTCTCGCTACTCTCAGAGGGGTGAGACAAAGTTCGATTAACCAGGCAAGTTTCACTAATAATATTGGCAGCGTTGTTCCCAGCCCCCCGCCTCCAGCGCGGACAACGGCTTATGCTTTAACTCCTGCTAATCGGATTGTCGGTTTTAGTCTTTCCAATCCGGGAAGTGTACTCTCAGATTTTCCCGTGACTGGATTGCAAGCGGGAGAAAGTTTGCTGGGAATTGATTATCGGCCGGCTAACGGTTTGCTTTACGGTGTGGGTTCTAGCAATCGCTTGTATACTGTCAATCCGATGACTGGGGAAGCAAGTCCAGTCGGTAGCGGGCAGTTTGCTGTTCCTCTAACTCCGGGGGCTGCGGGTTTTGATTTCAATCCGACAGTCGATCGAATTCGGTTTGTCAATGAAGCCGATCAAAACGCCCGCCTCAACCCGGATACCGGGGCACTTGTGGATTTTGACACGCTGGCGGGGGGAATTCAACTCGACGGGAATTTGGCTTACCGGGCGGGCGATCGCAATTTTGGAAGTTCTCCGGCTGCTGCTGGGGCTGCGTATGTGAATAACTTTGCAGGGGGAACTTCGACAACGCTGTTTGTAATTGACAGCGATTTGGATGTTTTGGTGCGCCAAGATCCGCCGAATAATGGAGTGTTGAATACGATCGGATCTTTGGGAGTTGATGCTACTAGCGTTCTCGGCTTTGATGTCAGGAGTATTGGCGGCCGCGAGGTAGCAGTGGCGGCGCTGGAAGTTGGTGGCATTTCCGGCTTGTACAATATCAATTTAAGTAGCGGTCAAGCTTCCTTTGTCGGTCAAATTGCCGACGGCAGACAGATTAACGGTTTGGCTTTGCCTTTGCCTACAGCTTACGCTTTAACTGTCAGAAATGGCGCTGAAACAATTGTCGGTTTTAACGAGGCGGCACCGCGGGCAATTCTCAGCGACGTGGCAGTTACAGGGTTGCAGCCGGGAGAAAGTTTGCTGGGAATTGATTTTCGCCCCGCTAACGGTTTGCTTTACGGTGTGGGTTCTAGCAATCGCTTGTACGCGATTAATCCGGTTACTGGGGCTGCAAGTCAAGTCGGTAGCGGGCAGTTTGCTGTTCCCCTAACTCCGGGGGCTGCGGGTTTTGATTTCAATCCGACAGTCGATCGAATTCGGTTTGTCAATCAAGCCGGTCAAAACGCCCGCCTCAACCCGGATACCGGGGCAATTGTCGATTTTGACACGCTGACGGGGGGAATTCAACTTGACGGGAATTTGGCTTACCGGACTGGCGATCGCAATTTTGGCAATCCGGGCGCGGCTGGAGGGGCTGCGTATGTGAATAATTTTGCCGGGGCAACTTCGACCACGCTGTTTGCAATTGACACCAATTTAGATGTTTTGGTGCGTCAAGATCCGCCGAATAATGGAGTGTTGAATACGATCGGGTCTTTGGGAATTGATGCTGGTACTGTTCTCGGCTTTGATATCAGGAGTGTTGGCGGTAACGAGACGGCTTTGGCTGCGATCGATGTTGCCGGAGTTTCGAGCCTTTACAATATTAATTTGACGACTGGTCGGGCTTCGATCGTCGGTCAAATTGGCGACGGCAGGGGATTTAAAGGTTTGGCACTGACTTTGATTTAACTGCTAGATTCCCAAAGATTTTAGATTGATTTTAGCCATCAACTATGTGGTTTTTACGTGACAAATTGACAGCAAATCTACTTTTCTACCATTTCAAATGGTCAGTCTAAAATCCTTTGGGCAATTCCCAATTCCCAATTTGAGGTAACATATTATTTTGACAACCAAGATAAGATGTTATCTCAAGTTTTTTACTTGTTACGTTCCCGCAGTGATGGCAAATATCTCTGTGCCAATCCCAATCCCGATTCGGCAGTGAGTTACTTGTTGATGTTTCGCGAAGACTATGAGGCTTTGAGCTATCTCAACGTCCACGCTGCTGATGTTGCCGATCGATTCGGAGTAGAATCGATTTCCGGTTCTCAGGTAAAAAAGCTACTCGAACGTTGGGGATTTAACGGTGTGGGCGTTGTTCAAGACCCGCTGTTACCCAATATTGAGTTTTTATTGACAAAGGATTGACAATTGACAAGATTTGCTATGCACCCGGTTTCAGCAAGAAATCGGGTTTTTTTGTCAAGTTTTGAGGCGATCGCCCGATCGTGCTTGTACACTTCTGTGCCCCATATCTAGTGCAAATTGTCAAATATATTAACCTTTTACCCTAAATCTGAATCCTGTTGTATATTCGTAGTCTGTTGATTTATTCCCACACGTCAGTACACAACCTATGGTTCGAGAATTAGAACGATCCAGTGCCAGCGATCGACGCAACCTGTCTGATTTCCCTGAAACAGCACCCGCAGCCAATCCAGTATTTTTCAGGACGTACAGCCGCCGTACCGAAACGGGAAGGGAGACTTGGGCCCAAGTGTGCGATCGAACAGTCAAGGGGCTGCAAAAGCTTGGAAACCTCACCCCCGAAGAAACAGAACTGCTGCACCGGATGCAAAACCAGCTCAAAACCCTCGCTTCAGGCCGCTGGCTGTGGGTAGGCGGCAGCAAATGGATCGAACAACCAGAGAACTTTTCCGGCGCCTATAACTGTTCCTCAACAAATATTCTCGACTGGCGTTCCTTTGGTTTGTTGATGGATTTGGCAATGATGGGCTGCGGCACTGGGGCAGTCTTGGAACCACAATATATCAACCAACTGCCGCCGATTCGCAACCGTTTAACCCTAACCATGCAAGGCGAAATCGGCTCTACACCCGCCCAGTCGCGCCGTCAAGAAACAGAAGTAAAAATAGCAGAAAAAACCGCAACTATTTATGTCGGAGATTCTCGCCAAGGTTGGGTAAACTCCTATCAAAGTTTACTGGAATTATCCACAGATGAAAGATTTGCAGGAGAAGTTCAAGTATTCATCGATTTGAGCGATGTTCGCCCGGTGGGAGAACCTTTAAAAGGTTTTGGCGGAGTAGCAAATCCGGTGAAATTGCCCGACCTTTATCAGCGCTGCGCCGCTATTTTGAATAAAGCTTTAGGGCGGCAGTTAAATTCAGTTGAATGCTGCGTGTTGATAGATGAAGCGGCGGTCACAATTGTTGCTGGAAATATTAGAAGATCGGCCGGAATGCGTCAGTTTTCTTTTGACGACGAACTCGGAGCAAATGCTAAAAATAATTTGTGGCAACAAGATGAAAGCGGCAACTGGAGAATAGATCCAGAACGCGATGCCCTTCGGATGGCCAACCATACGCGAGTTTTCCATACCAAACCTACACTAGAAGAATGTATTGATGCTGTCCGCAAACAGTATTACAGCGGCGAAGGTGCGATTCAATGGGCCGGCGAAGCTGTAGCTAGATCTAACGTTGATTTACTTTCCACACCGAGTCTTAAACTTGAATTTTTGAAAGCTTACGACGAAGGAAAAGCTAAAGATTGGTTGCAGGAACGCCATCCTAATATGACTGCTGGCGAGTTAGAGCATCGGTTAGTCCGTGTGGGCTTAAACCCGTGTGGTAAGTAATTTTGCCTCACGTAAAAAACCTCGCAAAATCGGAGAAGACTGAGATGTTAACTCCGAGGTAAGTAAGGGAATTAAAAATCCTTTACCACCGTAGAGCGTACCGGGTGAACCTTCTTTATTGAAGAATATAATCCTGGCAAGAGTGCGGGGCATTTACAACTACAGTAAATGAAAAAGTACGCCGAGCTACAGGGAAAATGGAATCTGTAGAACTAGAGGATAAAAAGCCTTTAGGGTAACATAACTGGAAATCATCGGCTCTAACTTCCACTGCGTTTCAGGTGAAACGATGTTAATTACTCGCGATGGAATGCACCGCATTCAGGAGGTTGTCGGACAAGCTGTAGAAGTGTGGAATGGCCAGCGTTGGAGCAAAGTTGTACCGATGCTGACGGGGCAAAATCGTCAACTTTATCGCGTCTCTTTTGGTGATGGCACTTATTTAGATGTCACAGAAAAACATCGGTTTTTTGTGAAAGACCGCTTTGGCAACCAGTATGAAGAATTAACCACAGGGGCCCTCGCGGAACTCCTAAAAATCACCAAGTACAGCCTACACACTGAACCCTTCCAAATCTCTTATCGAGATGGCAAATTTGTAGAACCCATTTGGGCTTACACATTAGGTCAATTGGTGGGTGATGGTTCCCTTTGTCAGTCGAATGGCAAGCCACAATTACAACTGCGTCTGTACGGAGCTAAAAGCGACCAAGAGTTAGCTATTGCGGGCAAAACTAGCGGTAAAAAACGCTATTACACAGAATCCAAAGATGTTCCATGCTTGCTTTACGTGGGATTCCAAAAGGAGTTTGATCCAGAACAGGTTCGCTCGCTAAAAAATACGGCCGCAGCTTTTGATGAAATTGCATCCTGGGATCGAGAATCGATTCTGAATTTCATTGCTGGTTTAGCAGATGCTGATGGTTCCATTGTTCCTAGTGGTGGCATTCGGATTTATTTGTCCGACTATGACCGCGCTTATCGAGTTTATTTACTATTGACTAAGTGTGGGATTCGTTCTTCCGTTAATCTTTTAGCAACTGCGGGAACTACTACTAACTTAGGCACTCGTAACCGTGACTTGTGGTATCTACAAATTACTGATTGTGCAGCGATTCCTTGTCAACGCTTGGATACCTCACGGGGTCATCAACCGAAAGCGAAAGGTAAATATCAGGTAATCCACTCCGTAGAAGTTTTACCGGGAAACCATGATACCTTCTGTTTCAACGAGCCAGAATTCCATAAAGGGGTGTTTGGTGGCACTCTAACTGGAAACTGTAATTTGGCGGAGGTTCATCTCAATCAAATTGACCCTTACAACTTCAAAGAACAGGAGGAAGCTTTCAAGGCGGGGGCTCTATCTGTCGCGGTACTTCTAAATCACAAATTTCTTGAACCCCGCTATCAATACAGCCGCGAACTAGACCCAATTGTCGGCGTATCTTTCACGGGATTGTTCGATTTCTTCGTTCACGCTTTTGGCGTTGAGTGGCTTCGCTGGTGGGTGGAAGGCCGCCCGCAAACTCCGCAAGGAATTGCTTTTAAACAGCGGGAAGAAGAGTATTTGAGTGGTTGGCGGGAGATTGTCAATCGGGTAGTTTGGGATTATTGCGATCGCCATTCCTTAAAACGCCCAAATCGCTGCACAACGGTTCAACCATCGGGTACTAAATCTCTGCTGACAGGTGCTTCGCCGGGGTGGCACCCGCCGAAAGCCCAGCGTTTTATTCGCCGAATCACTTTCGGCAAAAACGACCCCGTAGCCCTCGCCTGCATCGACTACGGATACAACGTGATTCCGTCTCAATCTGACAAGGATGAAAACGGCAATTTGCTGAACAATCCCTTCGACGAACGCTGCACGGAATGGCTGGTAGAAATACCTGTTGCGGTAAGTTGGGCTGATTTACCCGGTGCTGATGAAATTGACATTAACAAATTCTCAGCGGCGGCACAAATGGACTTTTATATGCAGGTGCAAAAGTTCTATGTCAGACATAACACTTCGGCCACGATTGAACTGCGCGAAAATGAAGTTGAAAGTTTTGGTACTAGGATTTACGAGGCGATTCGGGATGATGAAGGCTACATTTCCGCAGCGCTTTTAGCTCGGTTTGATGCTCTTGAAACTTTCCCGCGTTTGCCCTTTGAACCGATAAACAAGGAAACTTACACCAAGATGGTGGAAGAGACTTTAGCGCGCCGCGAAATTGATGTTTTTCACGCGGCACTGAGTCGTTATGACTTAGGTGAAATGATGGATTCGGGGCCGGCGGGCTGCGATTCTGATAAGTGTTTGATGCCGGAGACTAAATAGATTTAGCGATCGGCTTAAGTATGAGAAATCCCCGGGCTTTGGGGATTTCTTTTTTTTGAGTTGTACAAAAATGCTAAAGCCTTGATTGAGGCTGTTCTGGAGAAGAGGCGATCGATCTTACAGCCAAAATTGTTTATCCCCAAAAAAAACAATCTGACTCCCTCCCCGTGTCCGGGAAGGGTTCTTTGAGAATTACCGATCGAATGTTCTGTAGCAAGTGTGAGCTTGGTGGGACTCTAGCAGGTCGGGGTTAAATATCACCGCGAATTTCCCGCCAGGAACCAAGCGACGGAGAATCTCTAGATGACCGTCCGCATCCGATCGAGTGCGGAACTGACCAACTGTCAACCGCTGCATTTTGGGAAGCAAACGAACCATAACCCAAGGATAAAGTCGTTCTTTGTAAGGCATAATTAACTTGTCTCCATACGTATGGGAGCCAGAGCCAGTGCTGATAGGTTGGTAGCCGGGACGCACTGGCTTTCTGACGAACGTGATGTTCTTCTCTCATACTACGGACAAATTTTGGTTAAGTCAAGTTAACCATAGGAATTCTGAAATCGGTACAGTGAATGAGTAGTGTGGGGGAAAAACTCAAACAGCGACGCCAATCGCTGTCTTTGACGCAGCAGCAAGTTGCTGATGAATTGGGCGTGACTGTAACCACTGTGAAAAATTGGGAAGCGGGCCGACATATTCCAAAGCTGTATCTAGAACAGACGAAAGCATTGTGCGACCTCCTGAAGCTTTCCGTAGACGATTTGGTAGATTAACCAAGCAAACTAAGCAATAGCAAAAGTAACAGCGATCGCACCTATTCGATATCTACTCAAAAAGTGCGATCGTCTGTTCTCTTCCCCTCTTCAAAAAGAATGCCAGTATTGTGCAGCGGCGATTGATTGAGAAAAGTGCAAGATCCGGACTTACGCATGACCTCCCGATACGGTGTGGGTCACTCATCCGGTGCTTGCCCCTACATCATAAATGTGGCTCTTGTAAAATTAGGTATTTCTTAGAAATTCACAGATTGCTCTCTATGTAAAATCTCTATTCAAAAACATCTTTCGTCTTTTCAAGCACCAAAGTTGCGGTCAAATCAACGGCTGCGTGCAAACCTAAAATTCCCCAATTCACAGCCAAGTTATGCCAATTGGGTTTGTAGACTGCACTCTGTTTGAATAACTGCGGTAAGATTGTACGATCGCACAATCTTACCGCATTTCCCTCAACCGTTCACATAATAATCCCGCGTTCCCTTCGCATTCATCGCTTCTCCGAGTCGATTTAACCCGTACACGTAAGCCGCAGTTCTCATGGAAACTGACAATTCCTGAGATTTTTTCCAAATTGCTTCAGTTTCTTCGACCATTTTATGCTTCAACCGCTGATTGACTTCCTCCAGAGTCCAATAAAGTCCGCTGCGGTTTTGCACCCACTCGAAATAACTAACCGTTACGCCTCCGGCATTGACTAAAATATCAGGGATTACTTGAATTCCCCTCGCTTCTAAAATCAAATCTGCCGCCGAATCAATCGGCCCGTTAGCTACTTCAAAAATAAACTTAGCCTTAACATCATTAACATTGGCTTCCGTTATTTGATTTTCCAAAGCGGCAGGAACCAGCACGTCTACATCTAATGCTAAAAGTTGCTCATTTGTCAATACTTCGTGTTCGATAATATTGCAAACTGAACCTTCGCAGTAAAGAGCTTTGATACCTTTGTTAGACTCTTTAAAGCCTCGAATACTGGGGATGTCCAGACCTTGTTTAGCATAAATTCCCCCTTGGGAATCGCTGACAGCAACAACTTTGTAACCTGCTTTCCACAGCAGTTCAGCTATTTCGGCACCGGCATTACCAAAACCTTGTACCGCTACAGTTGTATCTTGAGGATTTAGCTCAAATTTGGGTAAGATAGTTTGTACTACAAAAAAAGCACCCATTGCTGTTGCGGTATCTCGGCCCAAACTGCCGCCGATTGTCACTGGTTTACCAGTCACCACCGCTGGAGAAAGCTGCCGCTTAATAATATTGTACTGATCCATCATCCAACCCATAATCATGGGATTGGTGTAGACATCCGGCGCGGGAATATCGACATCGGGGCCGATGAAATCTGCGATCGCATCGACATAGCCCCGGCTCAACCGTTCCAATTCCAGTTTAGACAATTCCTTGGGATTGAGAGTAATTCCGCCCTTGGCTCCTCCAAAAGGCAAGTTCAAAACTGCACATTTAAAAGTCATCCAAAATGCTAAGGATTGCACTTCATCAAGGGATACTCCCGGATGATAGCGCACTCCTCCTTTAGACGGGCCTCTGGTATTGTCGTAGCGCACCCGATAACCTTGAAAAATTCGCAGGGAACCGTCATCCATCCGCACGGGAATCGATACAATTAAACTGGATTTGGGATATTTCAGCCGTTCGATCGTATCCTCGGAAAGCGACACATATTTTAAGGCTCGTTCTAATCGGCGGCTGGCATCGGCAAATAATGATTCAGACATAATAAGACGAAGGAAGAGGTTCGAGGGAATAAGGAAAGCACGACACGGATTTTGACACGGATACACAGATTAATTATTTAGTGTCCGTCAGATTATGAAGTCAGAGGGAAGAAGGAAGAATAGCTGATATCTTAATTTTAAGTATCTCGGCTGATCTACGGGTTTTCCTATACATTTTAATTTAATCACAATCCAGGTTGAATTCTGTCAACTGTCAACGGTCAACTGTTCACAAACTGCGATATTGTCGATCGACAATATCGCAGTGCCAAGCAGGATTAAGCAGATACACTTACAATAGAGGGTGATATTTAAGCTCAAGCCTCAATTTGAGTTCGCTCGCTCAAATCAGTGCCAGCCATCAGGGGAATTAAAATCTGAAATAGATCGAGGCTTTAGCTGACGTTAGAAACTGAATTATTATTATGGTTGGACTCCTAGCCGCACTCTCTGCGTCTGCGGCAGGGGGTATGAGAATTGCCCTGCCCCTGCTGTTAATTGGTTTGTTGCGGATTGACAAACTTTGGTCGGAAATACCTCTATTGTCGGGGGTTCCCCCCCAGGTGGCTATCACCATCTTGGTGAGTTGGTCGCTGTTAGAGTTATTTGCTTCTAAAACCTTTGTAGGACAGCGGGTACTGCAAATTGTGCAAATTATTTTCAGCCCTATTGTAGGAGCAATTATGGGAATTTCGATCGCTCAAGTAAGTTCGATCGACGAAATTATTGCTCACCCTTGGATGCTGTGGATAATTGGTATTGTCGGAGGTTTGTTGGCTTTAGTGCTGCAACTGGTACAAGCAGGATGGTTTTACCGGCTGCGGGGTTTGCCGATTTGGGTGATTTTCCTCCAAGATGTTCTGTGCATTTCCTTGGTTTTGTTTGCCTTTGACGCACCACGGCAGGGAGGGTTAGTGGCGATGATGCTGCTGTGGCTGGCAATTCGCAGTTCTAAAGAGTGGTATCGCTGGTACAAAAGTCAGGGAACACCGGGCCATAGGGGAAATCCACGCCGCCACAAGCGCGATCCTGATTAGTTAGTAATTAGTTATTGGTAATTAGTTATGACTTATTAGTCATATCATTTACGGTTGTTTCGGAATGATTTAACCGCAGAGACCGCAGAGGGCGCTGAGGAAGAGAAGAGAGAGATGAATAATTCCGATCCCAACGGATTGGATATCATTAGTCATGTGTAACAACAGTCAACAGTCAACAGTCAACTGTCAACTGTCAACTGGCAATTTAAAGCAATCCGATCGAGTGTAGCGGGCCCTGACCCGTAATTAACTCCAGCAATAGTGCCACAAAACCAATCATCGCCACACGACCGTTCCAGACTTCCGCCCCCGTGGTCAAACCCCACTCCCACTGCTCTTGAGGGTACATTTTCACTATCTTGGAAGGGCGTATAACATCAGAGAATTTAACGCTGGGAGATTCGATCGACTCGATGACTAAATCGGCCAAGGCTTCAATAAACACCGGATGAGTATTCAGGGCGGGCACTCGGTAGAAATTTTTAATGCCCGATTCTTCTGCTAATTCTCGATACTCCATGTCAATTTCTTGCAGAGTCTCGATGTGTTCGGAAACAAAACTAATCGGAACTACCAACAAATCTTGGACTCCATTTTCTGCCAATTCGGTAATGGCGTCTTCGGTGTAAGGCTTGAGCCATTCCACCGGGCCAACCCGACTTTGATAAGCTAGAGTGTGTTCGTTCGATCGATTCAAATGTTCCATAATCAGACGAGTGCAATCTTCAATCTCTCGCTGATAGGGGTCTCCAGCCTCTTCTACGTAGCTGAGGGGGACGCCGTGGGCGCTGAAAAAGATGTGAACTCGATCGGGATTCGGATTGTGGTCTAGTTGTTGGGCTATCAGTTCCGACATTGCCTGAATGTAACCAGGCCGCTGATACCAAGAAGGAATCGCGGTATATTGTATATCCTTGAGGGCAGGATCTTTGCCCCACATTTCTTCTAGCTGCCGGAAGCTAGAACCGCTGGTGCTGATGGAAAATTGAGGATACAGCGGCAAGATTGTCAAATGTTCAATGCGATCGCGCTTAATTTTGGCGATCGCCTCTTCAGTAAAAGGATGCCAGTAGCGCATCCCCACGTATACTCGAGCATCCTGTCCCTTTTCTTGCAAGAGTTCTTGCAGGGCTAGGGCTTGTTCCTCGGTAATTCGCCGCAAAGGAGAGCCGCCCCCGATTTGGCGGTAGTTTTCCTGGGATTTTTGAAAGCGCAGGGTCGAAATCAACCAGGCGAGCGGTTTTTGCATCCACGGAAACGGAATGCGAATGATT
Source organism: Microcoleus sp. Pol17C6 (assembly GCF_036701145.1). NCBI lineage: Bacteria > Bacillati > Cyanobacteriota > Cyanophyceae > Oscillatoriales > Microcoleaceae > Microcoleus > Microcoleus sp. Pol17C6. The sequence goes on along the minus strand of NZ_JAUBQH010000038.1, from coordinate 9,523 downwards.
TCCGGGTCAGCAAACAAGTTGAACAGGAAAGGACGGACATCCTCGATTTGATCTGGCCCGCCCAAGTTTAATAGCAATACTCCCACACGACCCATAGCGGTTACAGCTCTCCCATCGTCTCAGTTCTGTTACTTATCTTTATCATATAACTTAATAATATCTTAAGTCGATAGCAAGGTATACATAATTTTGACTATGGCAACAATTTTTAGAGATTTAAGTTATCGGTATCAGTGTCTCTAGGATTGCGATCGCGCGTCTGGCTGCTTTGAGCGTAGGCGGCCATCCTCGTTTGGGTCACAACGGGCAAGGAAAAATGTACCATCAGCCAATTATTATTTAGAAGCTTTTGCCGACTGTCAGTTTGACCGAAGTACACAGCAGCGTTGCGATGCACTAAATGCAACGGGCGCAATTGCGACAAATCTTTCAGGAAGTATACCGCGTGCTCAATCCCGGTGGTCTATTCATTTTGGTAGATTTTCATCGGCATACAAATCCCGTATTTAGGCGAGGGTTGGCTGTATTTTTGTGGTTGTTTGAGACTGAAACTGAATTGGGGAGTTTGTTGGCAGAGGTGGGATTGCGATCGTACAATTCCGAAGAAACTCAACCAGCCAAACTTTATGCTGGCGGCAGCATTCAAGTAATCCAAGTTCAAAAGTCATATCAAATCCGGTAGCATCGTCGGGCGTCAAATCCAGTCAACCGTCAACAATCACCTAGGGTGCAACCGGAATTGATCTAATTAATCTGCGTTAATCTGTTTTTATCTGCCCTCATCTGCGGAAAAAAAAAGAGAATGTATTCACCGCAGATGACAATGAATTGACGCTGATTCACGCAGATAAATAGAATAGATATTTGAATAATTACGACCGTAACAAATTTGATTTCATTCGTCAACAATCATTGGTAGACACAATTGCCTTTCCTTGTAAACAATCGGAAAAAGCATCTGCGTTTATCTGCGTTTATCTGCGGTTTCCCTATCACTAAAAAAAATCGGCAATAAGTCTACTAATGACTAATGACTAATAACTAAACAAACTTTTTCGCTTCTGCCAAAGCCGCCTCAAACTTGAGCAATACATCCTTTTCTGTGTGAATAGCTTTCTCTTGTTCCAGCAACGGGCGGCCAAAGCGAAAAATGCCGTCCTGCTCTACGTGGTCTACATAAGGCAGCGTTTCTGGATGCGGCAAAAATTTTCTGCCGATTGGGTACGGCGTGTGGAAAGAAAAACTAAAATCGGGAAACTTGTCGCTTTTGATTTCGAGATAGTAAAGCGAGTAATAATCTTTGGTTTCTGAGTACACGCATTCGCGGCACTTATTTACCAATTTGCGGTTCTGATAGAAAAAATCCCACTTGTCCCAATAGTAGCCATCTTTCATCATTTCCTGGTGGTCGTCGCACAGTTCGAGATATAATTTGTCAGCATCCGCCGGACGGTAGAAGTAAAGCATGGCGTAAGGCATTTCAATCAGTAACTTGACTGCTTGATTTTTTCGCTGGTACCATTCCTGCTGGTGAGTTTCGTAGACTTCCTTATATTTAATTGCTTTAAAGCTGTTGAGCTGATTTTCTTTGGCCCAGCGCGACGCCCAAACTGTCCAGTAAGCTAGCTGGAAGGTTGCTGAAATTTCCGCCGAACCTTGTTCTTTCCAGTCGGCAATGATTTTTTCCCAAGCTGAACTAAAAGCTAATCGCGATTGTTCGTTTTCTTCTGGCTTTTCTGTATTGATTGGGGTGGGTATTTGATGATTGCTTTTAATCAGCCCTTTGGGTTCTTTGCGCCAATTATTAATATCGGTTGGCGTTAGACTTAAGATGAATCTTCTGTCGTGAACGGGATATTCTAAATGGATTCCCGATTTACGGAAAGAGCGGTATTCTAAAATAGGGAGTTTGTCTTGTTCAATCCACTGCTGGCGTTCTGCTGGCGAACACTTGAGTATTGTTTCTAATTCAACGGGATCGACGGCTAATTCACTTTTGAATGTCTCCCAAAATCTTTCTTGTTCGGCTGGATTTGCTTCTAGCAGGGATACAATTCGGTTGACGAGATGATCGGTTTGGTCTTGGCAATTTTCGGGAAGTCCTAAGAAGTCGAGGAGTTTGGTCTTGAGTATTCGTCTGGCAGAGATTAGCTCGGCTAACATGAGAAGCTCCAGTAGAGTCATGACTTGCGCCCTTGAATTGGCAAGATTTGCACAAGTCTTATATATCTTAATAGATTCTCTTGGGTTATCGGCAATTGAAATGTCCGCGCGAGCGAAGCTATCCCGATCGCGCGTGCGAACCAGTTGCGGTAGGGTATCGCCCACCAGCAGCCCCCTCCCTAAGCTAAAATACTCAAAACAAGGGCAGAAGACCGATCGACCTTTTGCCCTTTTTGGCTAAAATCGATAATTGCGATCGCGCACCCACAAACTCACAGGCACAGCATGGCCTGTTTTGTCAACCTTTACTTCTACCAAAAAAGATTGTCGCTGCTTCCTTTGAGCTTCGCTAATCTCCTGATTGACTTTTTCCCTTTCATCCTCTGGCATATAATAAGTTTCTAAGCCGTATTCCATCTGCCAACCGTTATATTTGCCCTTAATTGCGATTTGATTGGCAGGCAAATTGGTGGGATTTTCCAGACTGACGCGGACGGGTTTCCAAGCTTGGGGGCGGCCGGGATTAGTCGCGGTTTTTGGCGCTTCTAATATTACATAAAAACTGGTTTGCGGCTTGACATTCTGTGTATTTTGTGGACAAGCAACCCCGGGCGGACAAGGTGTTTTTTCGGCAGGTAAATCTTTCCAGCCGGGGAGTTTTTGCAGATTTGTGCGATCGGAAATATCATAGCTCAACACTTGGTAATATCCGCGCAAAAAGTCGTAAGGGTCTACTGGTGCTGTTTGCAGGACAACTGTTTTGCCAGTAATAAAAGTGTAAACGGCGGTGGCGGGTACGGCGGCAATTAGTCCGATTTGCAAGAGTAAAGGAACCCACAGCCGCCACGCAGGAAGGCGTTTTGCTTCCGGGGGAAGCTGAAACGCATTTGTTGTATCTGGATTTTCAACTAATAAGTCAATGTTGTTTCTGTTCATATTAGGTATGGGTTATATTGTTTACGGTTGTTTCGGAATGATTAAACCGCAGAGACCGCAGAGGGCGCTGAGTTAGAGAAGAGAGAGATGAATAATTTCTATTCATCGGGGATTGTTGCGAAGTGGCGCTCGAACCACAAACCCGCAGCAATTACGCCAATTCCGCACAAAACAAAGACAAAAGATTTGAGCAACAATCCTGTGTTGTATTCAAATACTCGACTGAGAATTTGCAGGGTGATTAATACCATGCCTCCCCAAAAAGTCTTGCGGTTTCCTAATGCTAAACCTTCTCGGATTAAGCCGACAGCGAGCAGAAACGATAAAACATTAAACAGAAAAGTCGCTAATTGCGGAATCGGAGTAAAATTGAGGTGAAAAAGCGGTATAAAGGCGCTGGCGAGGATGAAAATGCCGATCGCACTTGTAGTCAAATCCAGTGCTTTTTGTTTTGGTCGCCGCAGTTCCAAACGTCCCAAACGCAGCCACTCAAACACTGTGAAACCGCCCAAAATAGCCACATTTGCCAGAAAAACCCAATCGAGCTCTGTTTGGCCAGGATTCGGCGAATCTTGCCAAAACCCGTAGAATGAAAGAACATAAAACACACCGGCGAGAAACAGCAGGGCTAAACTGCGGGCGGTAGGTTGAAACAGCCTGCTGCGTACCTTCGGCCAGATTGCATCGTCGTATCCCCACAGCAAAGCGGGCGGTAGGGCGCAAAAAATTGCTGTACCCCAGGTTAGATTTAAGCCTTGGACGATAGAAACTTGTAGGGAGAAAATTATCGCGATCGCACTTATGGCAAAAATAGCACGCGATCGACACCAATAAGCCAGCGGCACAAACATTATACTGGCTGCGATCGGCATTTGCCGCACTAAAACTTCCAGCCAAGAAAACTCGACTTTGGAAGACCAATCTAACACGGCAATCCAATAGCCTAAACCGACTAAAAGTGCGGACAAAATGCCCAAGGAAGTCAACCGCAAACTGTAAGCCATTCCGAGCACGCCGATTCCCCAAGTGAGGTAAAGTCCGTAGGAAGAACCGCCAATGTGAAACATTTGTGCCATCAATGCCATATTTGCTCCTAAAATCAGAGCTCCTAACAGCAACAATCCTTGACCTAGGACTTTGTTTCGCCCTATTGTTAGGGGCAAATTGAGATTGGAGTTTTTGCTTCGGGATGGGGGAATTCGCCACAGATAGAAACCCGCTGCATTGACTGCTACGAAAAGAGTTAGCAGCAGCGCAACTCTCAATTCTCGCGACCAAACTTGCCAGTTTGCGGCTACAAAGGTGATGACTCCTATACCGAGGAGAATGCCGCCGAGACTCATCAGAATGCTGAGGAAACGGTTGCGGGAGGCGGTTTCGAGTGTGTTGAATTGGTAGCGTTCCGAAAGTTGTTGGTAGAATGAAGTATCGATGAGTCCTTCTGCTTGCCAGAGTTTGGCTTGTTCCCGCAACTCGCGCCGAAATTTATCTGAAATCATTGTCTATATTCCAGAGGATTTGAACTGTGATAGTTTTTAATATGTCACTTGTGGGTTGATTGTCGATGGAGGCTGGGACACCTGTCTAACTTGCACAGCAGATTTGATTGAGATCCTTCGGCGGTTGAAACCGTTTCTATAGCAATCCTAAATCATTCAGATAAATTTGTAGGGGTAGTGCCCCCGTGCCTACCCCCTATTTATCGGGGCAACCACGGGGGGATTGCCCCTACAATAATTACGCAAATCATTTAGGATTGCTATATATAAACAAACTCCCAGCAGCAAGGGACGAATAAATTAAGGAAGGTAATTTTATGGTACAAGCTCAATCTAAAAAATTAACTTTTGACGAGTACCTTAATTCCTCAAATGATACGGATCAACGCTATGAGTTAATTGATGGGGAGTTAATCGCTTTGCCGCCAGAATCTGAACCTAATAATTTCATTGCTAACTATCTATTTTTCTATCTGGCTAGCAGCGGGCTAGTGCCACTTAGACTGATTAAAACGCATAATTGCGAGGTTCAAGTTGCCGTTTTGCGATCGGGAGATGCCGCCAACCGCTACCCCGATTTGATAATTCTGGAACCTGAACACATTCCGCTGACAGCAAACAGGCTAACTATCACTTTTGATATGTTGCCTCCTCGGTTTGTTGTGGAGGTAGTCAGTCCGGGTAGACTGGGCAGGGATCGGGATTACGATCGCAAACGAGCTCAGTACGCAGCGCGGGGCATCGCAGAGTATTGGGTTATCGATCCAATTGAACAAGTAGTGACGGTTTTGCGGCTTGAGGATGGGCAATATGTTGAGGTTGGGGTGTTTCGGGATGGAGAGGCGATCGTATCTCCGATGTTTCCACAGCTAAGTTTGACGGTTCAACAGATTTTGAGTGGAGAGGTTTAAGGGCGGATCAATAGCTAATTGGTTAGCATTCATCTAACCACCTACCGATTAGTGAAAATCTCCACCCTTAACCTGATTAAGGCTATGTTTCAATCCCTGATAGGGATTTAGGTTGATTGCAACCTGTAAGTTTCGCTAACAGTCACACCATTTTTAGATAGTGACGTGAGAATATCACCAACCTTACTTTGCTAAATAAATCTAGGCGGGGAAAATCACATTTCCCAGCCTAGAGCCCACAAATGCTATATTTGCGTTATTAACTGATAAATGTGAAGTTATAAAATTCAGACTTTAATATTTGATATAATTTAAAATTGTGTCACTAAATCAGTTAATTTTTTCTAATGAGAGTATCTTTAAAAATCCGCGACTCAGGTGAGTACGAAGAAGAAAATACCAAAAAACTCCAATTTGGACGTATCCCTATGGTTGGAGAGTACATCGCCATATCCAATAGCGTCAACTGGTACAAAGTTGTACTTGTACTACACACACCATACCTTACCGAGTTTGACGAGGCTGAGGTATGGTGTGTAAAAACAACGCTGACAGCCGCTGTAAAAGCCACAGAGTTTTAATATTTTCAGACCTTAAACATCAAATCAAGTGAACCCGCTACAGCTAAGTTGTGGCGGATTCACTTTTTAAAAATCAGACTGGTTTGCACTCGCAGATGTGACGCTTTCCTGCTAGACCGCTCCGACCGCTGCAACCGCTCCAACCGTGCGACCGTGCCAACCTATCCGACCTTGCCAGCGCTGCAAGTACCAGCCGTGCCAGACGTGCGAGTGCGACCGTGCAGACGTGCAGCCGTGCCTGTGGTGCGATTTAGGCAGTGCCAGCCGTGCCAGCCATCCAATAACCCCAAACTCACTCACACCGCCCTAAATGGTGCATTTTCAACCCTTGCCAGCCGTGCAGCCGTGGTTACGGTGCGACCGCTCCAAACTCTGCCAACCTTGCCAGCCATCCGATCGCCGTGTTGCCTCAAAATCATCCGATCGCCCTGTTGAATCTGGCAATTTGAAGGGGTAACGACAGCCGAAAAAAATTACCGCCTCAAAAAAACACCTACCCACAGGCGCAAATTTTATCCTTCAACCCGATTCAAATTCCAGTCATAGGGCAAAAAAACGATCGCCCATCCATCGCCCACAGCCACCTCCGGCCCCAAATAACCCCCCACATACTCAGCCACCGAACCCGCCGCCTTTACAAAATCCTCGCCGTACCACTTAAAAATCTTGCTCAAATAAAGCGTCTTTTTCTGGGCATCATATCGCACCTTATCAGGATTGTGAATAAAACGGCTCGCCTCTGCTTCTAGTTGAGTTCGTACCGACTCCGGAAAATAAGCCCCGCGACGCAGCAGCGGGCACCCGACTGAAGCGCAAACTAATGCAAAATGGATGCGCGGTTCCGCAAATTCCGGCCGCAAAATTGCGTGTTCGATTTGATTGAGACTGTACTTTTTGCCGCCAATAATCGAATTTGAACGAGTGAAAAAATCCAAAAAACTCAGCCAGTTGGGAATTCCCAAAACTTTGGGACGGATCGACGCGATCGGATATACTTCCAGAACTTGAGAAATTGCGATCGCATTGTACGCATTCAGCCACAACGCCAGCCGCGCATCCGCATCAGTACATTCGGCCAAATCCAAATCGGCCAAACTTTCCAGCCACGCCCTCAAAACCTCGGCCCCCTCAGCTTTCCAGCCCCGATAATTGACCCGACCGAAATCGTCAACGTAGCGTTGCAGCAACTCGTCCCAAATCCTAAAGTCGATCGTACCGATCATTTATTACTATCCATAATATAAGGCGGGCATTGCTTTAACTTCTGCTTCTATTTAATACTACCGTCAACCGAAATAACACCTACAACGGTAGTATTTTTTAAATTAACCCCATCAAACGGGCTCTGGATTAAATTAACTTGAGTCAAATTAGCGCCTTGTAAATTAGCTTGCTACAAACAAGACCCGCTCAAATTTGCCCCCGATAAATTAGCTTGCCTAAAATTTGCTTCTCTCAAATCTGCCCCTGGCAAATCCGCATTTGGTAAACTCGCCTTCCCCAGCGAATGCCGATAAAATCCCCGTCCGAGCACTGGTTAGTTTACCACAACTAATTGACTTGCTGTGGCTTAGGTGCAATCACCGGTGTAGCCAACCAGAAAATCATTCCCCATGAAACTGCTCCCAAAGTTACAGATTTCCTGCTCTTTACATTCTACAATCTTAAAAGATTCTTAATTTCAATTTCAACGGGGATCGGTTTCTTCCGGCACAACACCAATCCCACTTTGAGCTGCAATTTTTTTAATTTCCCTTACCTTCCTAACAAATTATGACGGAACGAACCGACTTTTTCGATAAACTGTTAGCGGCTGTTGAAACCAATCAAAGTTTGCTGTATTTAGCCCTCGATCCAGACCCGGAAAGCTTGCCCTCGCAGGTTTCCATGACTGGGGAAGAGACTCAAACTTTTGTAACTGATTTGTTTGCAAAGCACAAAAGTGCGATCGACCAAACAGCAGATTTAATTTGTGCTTGCAAAATCACCCTCGGTTTTTACCAATCTCTCGGTATTCCCGGTTGGGCATTGCTGCAAGAAATTTTAACAATTATTCCCCCTCACCTGCCAGTAATTTTAGATGCCAAACACTCCGATTTAAATACCAGCACAGTGTTTGCCAAAATTGTATTTCAAGACTGGCGAGTTGACGCTATTACCTTAAGTCCCTATGCCGGATTCGACCAAGTAGCGCCTTTTTTGTTATACGCCGGAAAAACGGTTTTTGTACTCTGTGCCACCGCCAACCCCTCAGCCGAGGCTGTGCAAGAATACCCGACGCCAAACAACCCTTTTTACTTGCAATTAGTCCGACTCTCTCAAACTTGGGGAACTCCCGAAAAAGTCGGTTTAGAAGTAGGAGTAATCCCGGATATGTTGGCGCGCATCCGCCAAGCTGCTCCTGAACGCCTAATTTTAGTCGAAGGAGACATCGCCGAAGAAAATGACCTGACAGAAGAAAACGACCTCGCACAACTGCTGGCGGCCGGTTTAAGCACAAATGGTGACGGTTTGCTGCTGCCCGTCCCCCCAAGTTTATTAGCAGAAAAAGAGCCACGCCAAGAAATTGAGAAATTGCGGGATAGTATTAATAAACAGAGGGTGCGGGCGATCGAAGGTAGCCCTACTTGCGAATTGTGGCTGCCGGATGTTTGCTTTTTGCAACCGGAACCTCACCGCGATTTAATCTTGCAACTTTATGACATCGGCTGCGTAGTTTTTGGCGACCACGTACAAGCATCGGGCGCCGTATTTCCATATTACATCGACTTGCGGAAAATTATCTCAATTCCGCAGATTTTCCATCAAATTGTCAGCGCTTATGCAGACATTCTCAAGGATTTAAAATTCGATCGCATTGCCGGAATTCCCTACGGTTCTTTACCCACAGCAACCGGTTTAGCATTGCGGATGGAACGCCCGATGATTTTCCCGCGCAAGGAGGTGAAAACTTACGGTGCGGGCAAATTAATTGAGGGGCATTTTCAGCCAGGAGAAACGATTGTCGTAGTGGATGATATTTTGATTAGTGGCAAAAGCGTGATGGAAGGCGCGGCTAAGTTAAAATCGGCTGGCTTGAATGTGGAAGATATCGTGGTATTAATCGACCACGAACAGGGAGTCAAAGATAAGATGCAGGCCAACGGTTATCGCGCACATTCTGTGTTAGCGCTTTCGGAAATAGCTGAAGTTTTGTATCGAGCAAATCGCATTGATACCGAGCAATTCCATCTTTTGACAGCGGAACATTAAACCCAATTCCTGTAGGGCAGAGTTTTACCAACCATAATCGCCAAAAATTAATAATCCTATAAACCCGCCCTCAATGTACTGCGGAACATTAAAACCCAATTACTGTAGATACTGTCTTGACCTGTCAAGGGGTAGCAGTCAAATAATTGGGGTCGAAAGGCTTTTGGGATTTTAAAATCCC
>NZ_JAUBQH010000037.1:47302-64461 GCF_036701145.1 Microcoleus sp. Pol17C6 | reverse complement strand
GAAGTTACATTATCCGATATGAGGAATTGGTTTACTCACTGCTGTTATTGTACCTCATCTATCTGAGAAACGCTATATCTTTAAACAGCCGACACCCACACAACCTCAAACACTCCATCAGGAATAAACCGACACAAAGCCCTCAAACGATCGTCCGCATCTTGGCGATTGACAAAACGCGCAATTGTATAGTGCTCAGCATTCGGTAAAATGCGGACGATCGCCCAAGAATTGCGATCGCCCCCCTTTGACTTTTCAGGTGTTTTCGAGATCGAATTTGAGTTGAGTTCGATCGCGGGGCGATCGGCGATCGTCGGAGAATTGGCTTTTCTGAGAGAGTTGACGTAGCGGGCGATCGTACTTCCTTTGAGATTCGCCCCGACGCGCAGAATCAGAAACACCGCAAAGCTTTCGATCTCTGGCCCAGTCATGCGCGCGCGATCGGCATCAAAGTCCTCATCAGAGTAGCTGCGAATACCCGACAGCAGTTGCGTGATGCCAAAATCATTCAAAGCTTGTTGATAGCCGCGGTTATATTCGCTGCCGTCGCTCACAGGCTTTACCATAGTAATAGTCTCCTTTTATGTGGATTGTCTCCTTGTATTTGGGGAACCCTCAGCCAGCGCGGGCCCTGCAAAAGTTCAGCGCTGGCTTTTGACTCTCTAAGAATATAGCGCACAATGCAGCATAATGCAACACACTGCTGCATTATCGACAAGATTGTCTAAAATACTGGACAATGACGATCGGCTTAAATAAGAAACAATTAACCTCTAATGTCTAAACGCATATCAACCTCGATAGGAGAAGGAATCTATGACCTACTTCAAGAGTGGGCCAATGAGGAACGCCGTTCAATCAGCGGCTTGTCAGCATTCATTTTGGAACAAGCTGTGAGGGAACGTCAAAAACAAATGCAAAAACAGTCCCCACAATCCGATGAGAAACAAGATAAAAGTTGAGTGCAGTTTGTGCGATCGATCTTTTACTTTTTTCCCCGTAGAAGATTATCTACTTCTTCCTGATTCTTCCTGATTCTTCCTTCGCATCTTCGCGGTTCAATAATACTAAATGAAATTTATTAGAATCGATTTAGGTTGGAGTTCAGGAGCCAGTGGTTTGTGCTGTTTGGATTGGTAAAATAACCAATTAGAATTAATAGAGTGCGATCGCCCCCACTAGCCAGACTAAAGCATTGGGACATACCGCCAGAGGTTTGAAACATAAATTTTCGCCCCTCTGCCTACCCCCTAAATCTCTCGCCCAAACATCACATTACCCATTTCCTGCGGGTATCCGCACAGTGAAAATAGACCCTTTCCCCTCTTCGCTTTCTACCAAAATTTCCCCGCCCATCATGTGACAGTAGTAGCGACTAAGTGTCAGCCCCAATCCAGCGCCGTCGTAAGGTCGCGTTGTTGAACAGTCAGCTTGCACAAAAGCTTCAAACAATTTGTGCTGTTGTTCTTCCGACATTCCAATTCCGGTATCCTTAACGGATAAGCAAATCCAATCCGACTCTTCAACATTCAGCAGGGGACAAGCGATCGCCGCAGGAGGAGTTTCATCGGCAGGTATTGAATCGTCAATCCCCGATCGATCTGCTGTATTCAATTTTCCGCTTCCTTCAATGCGCCTGACACTCAGTTTCACCCTGCCGTTTTTGGTGAACTTAGCAGCATTACTCAGCAAGTGCATCAAAACCTGCCGCACTTTCTTGAAATCTGCGTGCATGATACCTGCAGTTCGATCGCACTCTATTTCTAAAACATTGCCATTTTTCTCTACCCACGGTTTCGCGGCACACGCAACATTGTCAACCAGGGATTCGATGTCAAACTCCTGGATTTCGAGTTTCATACCCCCCGCTTCAATTTTTGAAAAATCGAGGATATCATTAATCAAAGATAGCAGGTGCGTACCCGCCGTCTGAATCTTGTCCAAGTCGGGTACAAACTCATCAAAACCCGCATCTTGGGCATCTTCTGAAAGTAGTTGACTGTAGCCGATAATCGCATTTAAAGGAGTCCGCAACTCGTGGCTCATATTGGCTAAAAACTGGCTTTTAGCAGTGTTAGCGGTGACGGCGGCTTCCTTAGCTTGTTTCAATTCTTTTGTATGTTGGGAAACTCGCTCGATCAGGTGATTGAGAGACACAGCTAACGAGCCTATCTCGTCTTGTCCAGTGACGGGGGCTCGCAAATCAAAATTCGACTCGGCGGCAACTTGTTCGGCAATCTGAGTGACGCTCACCACTGGTTTGGCGATCGCCCGACTGGTACGGTCAGCAACAATTCCCGCCACCACTACCGACAGCAGCATACTAATAATAATTATGGCTTTTTCCATTCCTTGAGCCTCCTCCATCACTTCACCGCCTTGCCCCTCTTGCTGCTGGGCAATATCGAGGATTTTGCTCAATTCCTCAAGGCTGCTGTTAAGCTGCTTTACACCTTCTCCGCTTACTGTCGCCAAAATTTTTCTGGCCGACTCTATCTCCCCAGGTGACAGTTGCGATTGCTGGATTTCCTGCAAAGTTGGCTTGAGAGTATCGGCGTAGGATTCTAAATCTTCGGTGCAATCTTGCAGTAAACTTTTGAGAACTTCCGGCTTTACTGCCAGCCAAGCAGGTTGGCTGTCGGCAAACTGCTCTATGCGTAACCGCAGCTCTTTTGCCTGAACAATACTCTTGACAAACTGCTCTTCTTTCAATCCCAGCTTGGCAGGATTATCTACAAAAGAATCTAGCTGCGCTCCCTGCAATTGTGCGGCCAGCGCTGCATCTTTAAAATTGCCCAGCAATTGCGCTTGTAGGTGAGCGTCATTGAATTGTTCTAATCCTTGTCCTTGGTAGTAATCGGCAATCACCAGCCCGCTCAGGGAGCCAATGAATCCGATTCCTATTGCCAGGAAATACCCGCCGCCAATTTTTTTATGGATGGACCAACCGCCAATTTTAGATGGCAACATTTTGCGGAGTTTTAAGCATGATGTTTCTACAAAATCCTGGCTGGGGATTTTCTTATGTGGGGTTTCTATAGAAGCGACTTGTTCAGAAATAAAGAGCGGCATCAGTTTACCTACTTTGCTATTTTTTGGGTTTACCTTTCGCGTTGCCACAGGTTCTTTCTGCGGGTTAAATGGTTCTTCTGGATTGAACTCGCCCTGGTATTCCGAAACGGCAACCGATAAACTTGCTTCGTTCCCTGTTTTTTTTAGCAAGTTAATTTTTGACATATGCAACCCCTGTATTCTGTTGAAATCTACCACCCTGTTAAGTTTTCCAAACGGGAAATCTTGTCTATTTTCCAGTAGACATCTGCGAAAAAGGATCTGAAACTCTTGTCGATTCAGAGGAGAAACTTAAATTCGGTGGATGTCTAATAGATAATTAGGCTGTTGATGGCTGTTGTCAAATTACTTTTTCGGCTTGTAAAAGTCTGTAGCAGGCAAAATAAAGAAAATTTTATCCAAGCATGGAATTCTGCAGGCAGAAAATTCTCTCTGACCTGTTTTGCCTGTGAGTAGCCCAAAGCTGATATTGTCTGTTGACAATGCACCCGATTCCTTCGCTTTAGACTTTGGCTGCCAGCAATGCGACGATTGCTTGACGGTTTTTGTTGAGCATCCGACAACTTCTTAGCACAGAATGTCACAAATGCAGCAGCCGATCAAACTTTTGCACCCTGGCGATCGACTTTTGGCATCGTTGCCCCGCACAGACAAGTCTGAGGTGAAGTGTCGTTAGTTGAGTATAACTGTAGCGCTTGCGAAAAGAAACCCAGTTTCTGCGAGTCAACTGTTGGCGATTGCGAGTTCTGGAGTTGCGGTGGTCGATTCGATCGCCAGTGCTAGCTTACCGTCTCTACCCAAAGCTTCATCGGCCAAGTGTACCATCCAGCGATTCGGCTTGGCTTGGGGTCTGGCGGCGAGCACAACCGCCCAAGCTTCCCGTTCTTTGCCGCGACCCAACAGCGCAGCACAAACAGTCAAAGCTGTGGCCGTTGAACGGCTGATCCCACTTTGGCAGCAGATGAGCAAACTGCCTCCCTGCGACGACATTTTGAGGGCGAAGTCAATAATTTTCCGTACATCCTCAAGGGTAGGCAAGATTTGATCGGGGTCGTCAACGGGGGTGTCGAGGTCGTTAAACTCCAGGCACATTCGGTTTGGGATTTGATCGAAAGTTTTGGGTTCGGGCACACCCGGACTGCCGATCGAGATCAGGTATTTAATCTCGCGTCGCGCAGGGCGTTCAACAATGTATTGGCTGGCTTCTACTTGCGAAGCTATCAGGATGTCCGGCAGTTTTTCCTTCGAGAAATCTGCCGAGACTGAGGGATCTAAATCAACTGTTTCTGCCTGAGTGCTGACATCCGCCAAGTATTGGGCAGCCAGCGCCCGAACGTCAGCAAATTCGCGATTTAAAGCTGTTTCCAGAGCCAAAATAGCAGCCGTTGAGCCAATTTGACCAAGGGATTTAACAGCCTTTTGGCGCACTCCAGAAGTTTCGTCTCCCAGCAGCCGCACCAAACCTGCCACAGCTTCCTCTGTCCCAATTTCCCCCAAAGCAGCAGCAACTCTCCACCGCACATAAGATTCGCTGTCGCCAATTGCGCTCGCCAGCCCCGCGACGACCATTTTTGGCAATTTAGCATCTCCCTCTGTATTGATGTTCCCAAGGGCAACCGCCCCCCTGCCACGCACGAAAATGTCTCGATCCGAGAGCGACCCGATTACGGCCACCAGAGCCACCTCGCTGCTGATTTCCCCCAAGGCAGAAACTGCACTGCCGCGCACGTCTGAGTCGTCATGGTTGAGGGCTTGCACCAGCCCCGCCACAGCCGTTTCCGTGCCGATTTGTCCCAAGGCCTCGGCGGCCCTCAAAGAAACTGCATAGGAGTCGGGATCATCGTGAAGCAATTCTACTAAGCCGGGTACTGCTTCACAATCCCCGATTTTCCCCAAAGCAGCCGCCGCCCTAGCGCGGACGATGTGATTTTCGTCTCTGAGGGCATTCAGCAGCCCGGGAACTACCTCAGAGACGCCGATTTTCCCGCAGTTGACCGCCGCCCGCCAGCGCACCTCGGAGTCTTGGTGTTTGAGGGCGTTGAGCAGCGCGGGGACGGCTGTTTTCGGGTTAATTTTGCCCAAGGCCCAAACAGCCCAGGCGCGCACCTTGGACTCTGGGTGCTTAATGGCTTTGAGCAGTGCTGCGGCTGCTGGTTTCGAGTCAATTTCTCCTAAAGCCCAAGCCGCCCAAGCTTGGATTTGGGAATCTTTGGATTCGAGCGATCGGGCTAATTCAATTACTGCAGCTTCGGAGGCGATTTTCCCGATCGCTCGAATCGCATCAAGGCGCACGGCACTTTCTTTGTGGTTCAATGCGACCACCAGCATCGGAATTGCCCGATCGGAACTTGTTAGGGCCAGCAGTTGAATTTTGAGCAGCGGCGAAGCGGGGATTTTGTCGATTAATTTTATGGTGGCTGTTTGAAATTCTGGCTTTACCGTTCCTGCTAGCTTCGAGCCGAGTTTTAAATTTACTTTTAGAGCTAATTTTACTGCGCGCAAAGCCAGACTTTGCTGTTCTACTTGCGGCAATATAGTCGCCAAGGTGTGCATCCCTTGTTTTTGTTTCAAATATTTTTGATTGAATTGAGCATCGCTGAGCTCGGGTAGCTCTTGGATGAGGCTTGCGGCTGAGTTCACTGATTTATCCTAATATTTTGGCGAGCGGTTGAGATTGCTCTTTTAAACTGTCTTTAAAAAATATGGTGTCTACAAAACGCTACTTCTAAAAAAAAGCTTGCACCCACTTCTAAAATATGTCTTATTCCACTATTTTTGCAACTCCCCAATTATTAATTATTGGGTTTGTTTGGGCAATCACCTTGACAATTAGTAGCGCTTGCTGCTTCGCATTGCTGGGTTTTGAGATAGCCTAACTCTGCTATATCATTTTATCTTCACATCTTGCACCATTGTCAGCAACAGGCAAGATAGCTGTTCCACAAGAAAACTCACCCTTTGTGGAACAGCCATCTTGCCTGTTCATCAAAGCTTATTGAGAATGGTGCAACATCTTATTTTATACCAACTTGGTTTGAAATAGCGATCGGCGGGGTTGACCGCAGCCAACCGGAAACAGCTTGATTGCGGGACAATCTCTCAACGAGCATAGGGCCCTTTTTTCAAAACCTTAGCCAAAGCGTTATCGTTATCTCGCAAACCTTCGTAAAAAAACATCACTTCTCCTTGAATCCCGAGAGAGCGGTTGTAAGCAATTACTTGCAACAACAGTTCGGGAGTTATGCTATATTTGCTGCCTCGATTCGTCAACAAAATACCGGGCGACACGCACTTTACTTGCTGCCCACTAAGCTGTCCCGACATCATTTTATCGACCAATTGTTTGTAAGCATTAAAATCGCGGCGATAAAACTGCGGGTGAAAGAGATCGACCAAATTTTTGTCAACCCAAGCTTTAGAATCTTGCAAATATTCCACCAGTCCCCAGTCATAAGGACTCGGCGACATCGATAGCAACAAATCAGGATTAATAGCTTTCACTTCTCGGTGTAAACGAGCTACAAACTCAGTAATAATATTAGCACGCCACTGCACCCAATGTTGCTCTTTACAATCCGATGGTGCTGCTTTACCGCACTCTTCTCGATAGCGTTTAACCGTTTTTTCGTCGTAACCGCCTTCTACCGGAAACGCAATGCGATCGTCTCCTTGAACCCCGTTTACCGGATAATTCTTAGCAACTTCCAGCATCAATCCCATCACAAAGTCTTGCACTTCCGAGTCAAGAGAATTCATCCAGTCAAAGTTATTTTTTTTAAGTAAATTGCCGCTGGCATCACGGGCGGTCCACTCAGGTTTTTTCGCCAGCAAATGACCGCCCTTGCGATTGTAAGAACTCACAAATCCGTATTCAAAACAAGGAATAACTTTTAAACCAACTCTCTTTGCCTCAACACATATTTCTGCTAAGGGGTCGCGACCTTGATAGCGCGAGTCAATTTCCACCCCAAATTTTTCTCGCATAATTTTAGAAGGATAAGCCGTATAACCCTGGCTCCAAATTATAGGAAAAATGGTATTAAATCCCGTATCGGCGAGAAAGTCCATTGCTTCAGCAATTCGCTCTTTTGATGTGAGAACTTTGGAGTCAGTGGTGGTTATCCAAACGCCGCGAATTCCACCAGGATTTTTAGTCGCAAACGAACTGGGCAGCGTTGCTGGATTTGGTTCAGAAAATCCAGTCGTCGCCAACCGCTGTTGGAGGGAAGAGGCAAAACTGCGAATTGCTGATTGGAAAGGTGTGAAAAATCCCATTTATTTATTTAATCTTTTTTTTGTAAGGTGGGCACTGCGCCCGCTACGTTATTGATTGGTAGTACCCGGTATTATTTATGGATAAGATGGGCAGCAAAACACCCAATATTATTTATGAATAAGGTGCGAAGTACGCACCCTACATTCATTGGTAGCACCCTATATTATTTATGGATAAGGTGCGCTGCGCGCACCCCAACATTGTACTATCCCGCTACTCCAGACAACTTCTGGCTCAAAGCTTCTTTCAAAAGTTCCGCCTTATCAGTTTCCTCCCAAGGCAAATCTAAATCAGTGCGTCCGAAGTGACCGTAAGCCGCCACATCTTGATAGAAACGGCCGCCTCTTTCAGCAGGCAAATTCTGCAAGTTAAATGCCTGGATGATGCCCGCAGGACGCAGTTCAAAATGCTGCTTCACAACTTCTAAAAGGCGATCGTCATCAATTTTTCCAGTGCCAAAAGTTTCGATCATCATGCTAACCGGCCGCGCAACGCCGATCGCATAACTCAACTGCACTTCGCACTTTTCGGCCAAACCAGCCGCTACGATATTTTTAGCAACGTAGCGACAAGCATAAGCCGCGCTGCGGTCTACCTTGGTGGGGTCTTTCCCAGAAAAAGCGCCGCCGCCGTGGCGGGAATAGCCACCGTAGGTATCCACAATAATTTTGCGGCCGGTCAAACCCGAATCTCCTTGAGGCCCGCCGACCACAAATTTGCCGGTGGGGTTGACAAGGAAGCGAGTTTCTGCATCCGGCTTCACGCTAATATCGGCAAACACGGGTTGGACGATAGCAGTCCAAAGGTCTTCTTTGATTTTGGCTTGAACTGCGGCTGTGTCTGTGATGTCGCCGATCGTTTCGGTGTGCTGCGTAGAAATTAAAATCGTATCTATGCCAACAGGTTTGCCGTCCTCATAGATGACTGTAACTTGGCTTTTGCCGTCGGGACGCAGGTAAGATAACTGACCGGTTTTGCGGACTGCTGCCAGTTGACGGCAAATCCGGTGCGCTAAACTGATCGGCAGAGGCATCATTTCCGGCGTTTCGTTGCAAGCAAAACCGAACATCAAACCTTGGTCGCCAGCGCCGATGGCGTCCAATTCCTCTTCACTCGATTGTTCCCGGCTTTCGTGGGCTGTGTTTACCCCTTGAGCAATATCGGGAGACTGAGAATCAAGAGCCACCAACACTGAGCAACTATTGGCCGAAAAGCCGTTGTCAGCGTGGATGTAGCCAATATCGGCTATTTTTTTCCGGGCTAATTCTATGTAATTTACCTGAGCTTTAGTGGTAATTTCGCCCGTCAGCAGCATTAAGCCGGTGTTGACGACAACTTCGGCTGCGACGCGGCTTTTGGGGTCTTCAGTCAGTAAGGCATCTAAAATCGTATCTGAAATTTGATCGCAGATTTTATCGGGATGGCCTTCAGTGACGGATTCAGAGGTAAACAGGTAGCGGCGTGACAATGATTATTTCTCCTTAGATAGGGGCTCTTCCTGCGCGACCTCGACGACCGACGAGTTATTTTTCCGGTAAAAGCCAAGAATGATCGCGTCTGGGCTACCGTCGAATTTTTGTCGATCTGCAGAGCCGTGTTGAAGCAGGGTTTGAGACTGGGTAAAGTGACACTACTATAGCAAAGTCAGTTCCGGGAAGTCCCTAAAAACTTAGATTTTTTAGGATTGTCGATCGATCTTGGACACCGCTCGTCTACCTACTAACCTGACAAAGGTAAGATACAGTCAGGGTATCGCCTTGTGCAAGGACTATGGCAGGACTCCAAAAATCACCAAACTTGATCCAAACAGTTGCCGACCTAGATTTTCCCGGCGGCCCCATACCGCTTGACTCTCCATTTTATATTGAGCGCTCAGGGGCCGAAGCCCTGGCCTGTGCAGAAATTAGCAAACCCGGAGGCCTTGTTCGCATTAAAGCTCCTAAAAAAATGGGCAAAAGTTCGCTGATGCTGCGGATAATTGACGCGGCAGTCGATCGTGGATACCGCACAGTAACTTTAGACTTTCAGCAAGCCGACACAGCCGTTTTTGGTAGTTTAGATAAATTTTTGCGCTGGCTTTGTGTCAATGTCTCTCGGCAACTCAAACTCGAACCAAATATTGATGAATTCTGGGATGAAGATATGGGCAGCAAGGTAAGCTGCACTATTTACTTTGAAAACTATTTGCTCGCACAAATTGACAGTCCTGTTGTCTTGGCGATCAACGAAATAAATCGAGTATTTGAACGCACCAATATTGCTCAAGATTTTCTGTCAGTGATCCGTTTTTGGTACGAACAAGCTCGCGGTAGCCCAACTTGGCAAAAACTCCGCACCGTGGTTATTCATTCAACAGCAATTTATATTGATTTGAATGTTAATCAATCTCCCTTTAATGTAGGAATGCCGATTAAACTCTCAGAATTTACTGCGGAACAAGTTCAAGATTTGGCGGGCAGATACGGACTAAATTGGAGCGATCGCGATCCGATACAGCAATTAATGAACATGGTAGGCGGGCATCCTTATTTAGTGCATTTAGCGCTGTATCACTTGGCAATTTTGCAACAAAACCGCCTGTCCGTCGATCGGGATGAGCCTGGGGAGGAACTGGGGCGAGCCGAGTTGGCAGAACTGTTAACAGCAGCTCCTACTCACAGCGGAATTTATAGCGACTACTTGCAAAATCAGTCGATCGCCATTCAACAGCAGCCCGAACTCGCCTCCGCATTCCAACAAGTTGTCGATGCTAAAAATAGCATTCACCTCGAACCTTTGATGGCTTATCAGTTAGACAGCATGGGACTGGTCAAATTAGAGGGAAATAGCTGTAGTTTGTCTTGCGAATTATATCGGCTGTATTTTCAAGGGCAAAATTTGTGCGAGGACAAGTGGTCGGCTGTTGCTTTGGAGGAGTTGCAGCAAGAAAATCAAAGGCTGCAAGCTTTGGTGAATGTGGATGAACTTACTCAAATTGGCAACAGACGGCATTTTGATAGTTGCTTGCGAACCGAATGGAAACACATGGCTCGCGAGGGTTCTCCGATATCCTTAATTTTGTGCGATCTCGATTATTTCAAAATATATAATGATACGTACGGACATCAAGCAGGAGATGATTGTTTGCGATCGGTAGCTCAGACCATTCACCGATCGCTCCAGCGTCCTGCTGATGTAGCTGCTCGCTACGGGGGCGAGGAATTTGCTGTGATTTTACCTGCAACTGATGGATCGGCGGCTGTGGTTGTTGCCGAACAAATTCGAGCGAAAGTGAAAGATTTAAATATTGTTTTTAACCCGAAGAGTCTTGACGGTCTGCCTAATTCTGTGGTAACGATTAGTTTAGGAATTGCCAGCGTTGTTCCGAGTGAGGAAAATGATGCGATAACCCTGCTACTGGCGGCTGATGAGGCTCTTTATGACTCGAAAAGGCAGGGGCGCGATCGGATCACTATGAGTACGCTTTTAAATTTTCGATTTGCTGCTGTTAATTAGCTCATTCCGGGGGAATATAATCGATTTATACACACACAAAGTCCGCCTGCGCGGACTCTAAAAAAACGATAGTTAAGAACTGGATTTGATGTTAATAGCGGGGGACGGTTCGATCGACCACGATTGAGTAAGCATCGATGCCGCCAACAATATTTTTAACGTTGGTAAATCCTCGCTCAGTTAACCAATGGCACATTTGAGCCGATCGCACTCCGTGATGGCACAGAACTAGGGTTTCTTTGTCGCGATCGAGTCTAGCGTCAATTTCACCAGACCATTCGGCAAACTCGCTCAGCGGAAAAGCTACAAATCCCGGCAGCGCCGCGAGTTCAATTTCGTGAGGTTCCCGCACGTCTACAAGCTGCAATTTCTCAGCATTGGTTTCTGCTAATTGGCGAGCTAATTCTTCGACTGTAATTTGAGCAAAAATTTCTGACATTTGATTAGGAAAAAGTAGTCATCAGTCATTAGTCATTAGTCAGTCAACAGTCAACAGTCAACTGTTAACTGTTAACAGTGATTAATTGAGGGGCGAAGGCTGTGGAATTAGCTCCACAGGAGGGGTAGGTGCAGGACGCCCGTCCAACTGGCTCACGCTGTCCCTGGGGTCAAGACAAGTGGCGATTAACCGGTCAGTGGGAAAGTCGAGCCTGCCGCTCAAACCGACTACGCATTCAGCAAACTGTTGTGGCAATAAACTGCGGCGGCATCCATCGAGCACTACCAGGGGATCTGCCGGTTGAGTTCGACTTTTGCCGTTAATATTCACTACGCAAGTAGCCAATTCCTGGGGACGCCTCACCCGCCGACAGCTAGAGAGCGCTTCGACACCAGAAATATTGGTTTTGCGGTTGATTTGGAGGGCACATTTAGATATGTCGCGGGGGCGGAGGGCGTCAGCACAAGCGGCGGCGGCTGCCTCTGCCCCCACTCCGGCTTCGATTAGTTCCAGGGCGCAGACGCGATAGGGATTCCTATTGCGAGGGATTCTAATAGTGATGGCTGATGCTGGCGAGATTGGCAGTGCTGTTGCCAACAAACCGAGTGCTGCTAGCTGCGTGCCGAGAGCCAATATCCAGCGCCCGGTAGGGCTTGAGCCTGTCGGTGCTGGCTTTGGGGAAGAAGTGCGGGAAAAATTGCGGTTGTGCATGGCAGATCGAGTAGTGAGTTTTTTTGGCTGATTGGGGCGATCGATCGATCGGCTTTTCCTTCAGAATTTACCTCACATTATGGCTCGCGCTGCGGTCGATCGTTTTTTTATCGATCTTTATTTGAATTTTGACCGTTACCAACATATAATATAGAGTCTGCATAAAATTGCATACAGATATTAGAGAGGAAAATAAATGTCTCGATATCGAGGCCCCCGATTGAGAATCGTCCGTCGCCTGAAAGAGTTGCCGGGTCTAACCCGCAAAACCCCCAGACGAGATTATCCGCCTGGACAGCACGGTCAAAACCGCAAAAAGCTCTCTGAGTATGCGGTTCGCTTGCAAGAAAAGCAAAAACTCCGTTTCAATTACGGTGTGACGGAACGCCAACTGCTCCGTTACGTCCGCAAAGCCCGCCGTGTCACGGGCTCCACAGGTCAAGTGTTACTGCAATTTTTGGAAATGCGCTTGGACAATACTGTGTTTCGGATGGGAATGGCTCCAACCATTCCGTCCGCTAGACAATTGGTAAATCACGGTCACATAACTGTCAATGACCGTGAAGTCAATATCGCCAGCTATCAGTGCAAGCCTGGTGATGTGGTTGCGGTGAAAAATAGAGAGCGCTCGCGCACAATGGTAGAAGCTAATCTCAAAGACCCAGGCTTGGCTCACTTGCCGAATCACTTGGAATTTGATAAGCAAAAACTGGTTGGCAAAGTTAACGGCGTTATCGAACGCGAGTGGATTGCTCTACAGATTAACGAACTGCTAGTGGTGGAATACTACTCGCGGCAAGCTTAAGTTATTAGTCATCAGTCGTTGGTCATTAGTCATCAGTTGGTTGCTAGCAGAATAATTAATAATTGGGTACAAACCCAGTTATTGATTAATTGCTACTAAATAATGAGGACTAAGGACTGAGGACTAAGAATTCATAATTTTCAACACTCCCACCCCTAAAAAGGGATGGGATTTTTTGAAGGTTTCGCTTCAAATACCCCTAAGCTTTTCTGCTATTTGCTTGAATTTTTTAAGGGTACTTAAACAATAAACCTATTGCAAAAGTCTGGACGCGATAATTTTTAGGAAAATGCCAACTGTACCGTTCAGGGGGCAACAAGCGCCTCCAAAGCAAAAGCATTACAATACAGTGAAGTTAAACTTCGGAGTTTGACTCTGAATAGGTTAAATTTTTTAAACTTTTGTAACAATTGCCAATATAGTCCTACAGCAGTTGGGTATCTAATCTATAGTCGGGATGTGGAGGTTATAAGGACTATGAAATACATTAAGTTTCAAAGAATTGCTCTAACCGCGGCTCTGATCGGTGCGACCACAGCCGGTTTTAACAGCACAGTTATGGCACAGCAGGCGTTAGAGTCCACAAAGACTCTTACTGGGAGAATTGATGATTCATCACCTCTTTTTCTTATTTCTGGTAAATCTCATCCTGGAATAGAGCACACCTTTCAAGCTGTAGCAGGTGATAATATTCAAATCACAGCTGTGAGCGAGCAAGGCTCTGCAATTGATATTGTTTTAATGGTGTATCCGCCCAATCAGGCACCTATAGGTCCTCTTAATCTCGACTTAAATGGAGGTACAAAGGAAGTTTTTTCGGAAAACTCTATTGATACTGGAGGGAAGTGGAAAGTTCGTGTAGTTTCTAATAACGATCTACCTGGAAACTACAGCATCACGCTTCTTGTTAAACGCAATGGTGGTGTGGTCGAACCCCAAGACAAGTTGTCTGATGCGGATCAGCTGATGAAAAAACTCGGCTTAACCTCAACAGCTTGCAGTTCTCCTGCTGTCGTCGCAGTCATTGACATTGGAGGTGAAAAAAGATGTACAAGGGGTTGGGATGCGGGAGAGTGGGTTTACAATGCAGAGAAAAATGAGCTAATCCCTAAAAATCCTGCCGATCCCTATATTGCAACGATCAATAGTTGGGGAGCAACTCGTGTCGATTGTAATGCAGGGACTGCTGTGGTTAGGATTGCTTTTGAAAGGGACAAAGTTTACTGTATTGTACCGAGTTCAGAAGTACCGGCGGGGAACTACACCTACGATCGCACAACGGGAGAGATTTTCCCCCTGAATGCTGCTCCCCCAACCCCTAGCGACACTCCAGGGCCAGTCAATACACCGCCTGACGGCGGACCAATATTGTGAGTTGTTGTTACAAGCCGTAAAAAGTTGCGGATTAATTGATTGATAGTAACAACTCGAGAACCTGGGTGCTTTTATTCAATGCTTTCGCTTATTTTATTAGGAAAAAAACATCATGAAATCTCAATCGCTCGCTTCCCTTTCATGTTTAGCAATGGCTGTCGCAGGTATGGTGACGTTAACCAGTGAAGCCCAAGCTCAACGACTTAGACCGACTCCTGGTGGCGGCATCCCAGTAGTGCCTCCTCCTGGTCGTACACGCACAGCAATGACAACTGTTCGTTGTGCAGGTAGAGTAACAGTCGCTGAAAAGAATGGCAAACAATTCCCCGTTATTACATGGGATACAAATTACTTTGGAGATACATATTCTCCTGAAACCCGCTGCGAAATGGTTTCATCTAAACTGCACAAAGCAGTCATGGCGAATGGAGGAAGTTTTGCAGGAGTACGTTTTCATACTGGAGTTGTCAACGAGGATCTGGTGGTTTGTGTTCTAGGGAGCGGTCAATCTCGGTGCAACTCCGGCAATGTGTTGTTTACCCTCAAGCCAGAAAATCGACCTCGCGTTGGACAAATTCTGCAAGAGTTAACGAATTTTTCAATATCAGGATCGAGTAGTATTACGGAAAAGAGTGGTGAGGGAATACAAGTGGATATGAGTGATTTAGAGCAGGAATTAGGAACTTCCGACCCGGCCTATGCACCTGAGTCTCCACCTCAAGGTGATCCCAGCGATTTCGGGTTGTAAACTCTGATCGTAATCAATCCCCAAAAATTAACCAGAAAGAATCTTTTGTAGGGGCTGTCCTGTAGAGGCATCCCCTACTCTTTTAAACTTGATACTGATTGGCTCACAATGGAGTTATTATCTACCTTAATTGGGTTACAATTATTCGTCGTTAGTCCGGTATTGCGGGAATTGTCAAGGGGTTGGGGGATTCCATTTCCAACTCATCCCCAGAGTTCAATCATTAATACCGCAACCGTTCAACTCTCCGAAACACTAACTTCCCGTTTACCCGCAGTCGGGGTAGCAGTTCCTGAAATTGCTAGACAAGCTACCGTTAGAATCCTAACAGAACCCGGTTTAGGATCGGGTGTAATTATCGATCGGCAAGGACAAACCTATACAGTATTGACTTGCTATCATGTTGTGGAGAATAGCTATTACAACAAATACACGGTTCTTACCTCAGATGGTCAATCCTATCACGCTGAATGGCGACGGTCTGTTCAGTTCGCCAACTTAGATTTAGCCTTAGTTCAGTTTACCAGTAACCAATCTTATCGAGTCGCTACCATAGATTTACAACCCCTTGCACTCGGAGAATTAGTTTATGCCTCTGGATTTCCAAATTGGTATTGGCCTAACCAAAATTCACCTTTAAGTACAAAGGAGTGGGGAAATAAAGCGTACCGTTTAACGGTGGGAAAGGTGGGAATGTTATTGAACCGAACGCTTCCCCAAGGATACCAACTCGGTTACACCAATGAAGTTGAAAATGGCATGAGTGGAGGGCCAGTTTTCAATCAATATGGTCGATTAATTGGCATTAATGGTCGTCTTAAGTATCCGTTACAAGGAATTGATGCGTTTAAATTTGAGGATGGAACAGTTCCTTCAGAAGAGCTATTTCAACAAATGGAATCCTTAAGTTGGGCGATTCCCATTTCGCGGTTTCAGAAACCAAAAACTCCTCCGGCTTCAGAAACATTATTTTAGAAATATGAGCAAGAGTTTTTATACAATTAGAATTGATGAGATTAACAATTATGATTATATCCCGTCGAAGATATAGCATTTTATCGATGTTTTTAGCGTTAATTACAGCGCTATGCTTAATTCTATTAAGTTCACCTTCTCAAGCAATTATACCCGATGATATCGATGCGATGTCTTCCCAAACCACAGTTTTAATTGGGAAATCTATAAAAAAAAGTGATGGAGGGCGACAAACATATGATGCCGGTTCGGGTGTGATTGTTGCCCGCAGTGGTAATATTTATTATGCAGTCACCAATACCCACGTTGTTCAACAACCTAACCCTGGAGAGAGTTGGGGGGTTGTGACCTGGGATAAAGAATTTCATCTAGTTCGCGATGTTGGGGATAATATCATTCGATTTGGGAACTATCAGTCTGACGATTTACCCATCGGAGGATTTGACCTCGCCTTAGTCAAATTCACCAGTAATAAGGATTATACAACTGCTGTTATGAGTAATTCTGAACAGATTCAAGTTAATGAGCAAGTTTATCTATCCGGTTGGCCTAGACCAGAAGAAGGGTTTGCTGGTACTGTGCGCGTTTTTAGTCCAGGTAAGTTAGTTAAAGTTGATGATACTCCCTTTTCAAATGGGGGGTATAACATTATGTATGATAACTGGACTAAACCGGGGATGAGTGGCGGTCCAGTTTTTAATCAAAATGGAGAATTAATCGGGATTCATGCTGCTGGAAGAAGAAAAGAGGACAATTACTGCATCGATCGGGAGTTAAATCTTAGTAGTAGTTGTGGGATTCAAGCGGTTTATTTGATTAGTCAAATTGAAGCTAAGCAGATTAGACTAACTTTTAATCCGCCCCCAGTCAATCCTTCGGTAATTTCTAGAGGACGGGCAAATAAAGCTGAGGCAGATGTCATTGAGGATGTGTATAAACTATTTAATCGTGTAGAATCACAACTCAGAGATTGTCCAACCGGAGTCCTTATTGATGAATCTGGATGTGAAACTTTGTAGTGGTAAAAAAGTAGCGATTTTCCCCTTCTCGATTATCTTCTCTAAATCATTGAATGTTACTCAAAAAAAGATTCAATGACAATCCATTGAATTCTCACAACTTTCTACCACTCTCAAAAAAATGAAAAACTTAACCTTAGTTCCCAGCAATAACCTCATTTCAGCTTTAGATAGTAATAACAACAGCACACTTGAGACAGGGGGATTAGCAACTTTAACGAATAACCTGAAGTTTGCTCAACAAA
>NZ_JAUBQH010000037.1:46199-47202 GCF_036701145.1 Microcoleus sp. Pol17C6 | reverse complement strand
TTACTCCGGGTACAGAACCTCTCATTACTCCGGGTACAGAACCTCTCATTACTCCGGGTACAGAACCTCTCATTACTCCGGGTACAGAACCTCTCATTACTTTTACTGGCAGTATTCAAGGAACAAAATTTACCAACGATCTCAATCGTAACGGAATTTTTGAAGCGGGAGTCGATCTACCTCAGCCGGATGTTACCATATTTTTAGATCAGAATAATAACGGTCGACTGGATAACGGAGAATTACAAACTCCCACAAATAGTTTAGGTGGTTATTCCTTCTCAAATTTATCCCCCGCCACCTATACTGTTCAAGAAATTGTTCCCCCAGGGTTCACTCGTGTTACTCCAGTTCAACCTGTTACTGTCGTTGCTAATCAGACCACTAACTTTGACATTCTTAATATTGCACAAACACCACCAACTGTCACTGGTAGTATTAGTGGCAGGAAATTTAATGATATCAATGCTAACGGAAGGCTTGACGTAGGAGAACCAGGAATTCCAGGATTTACTATTTACATCGATCTCAACACAAACAACATCTTTGATAGCAGTGAATCCTCAAGACTAACAGATGCCACAGGTTCCTATCAGTTCAATGACTTACAACCCGGTACTTACACACTTCGGGAAGTCCAACAACCGGGTTTTGTAGCCACTCAGGTTCCTGCTCCAGTTACAATTCCTCTTTCTACGAGTGCGACAGTTCCTAATTTCACAAATATCAACTTTGGAAATCGTCGTGACACTGGTAGTATTAGTGGCAGGAAATTTATTGATGTCAACGCTAACAGGACTTTTGAACCGGGAACCGATCAACCTCAGCCGAATGTCACCCTATTTTTAGATATCAATAACAACGGTCGACTGGATATTGGAGACTTACAAACTCAAACAGATAATTTAGGTGGTTATTCCTTCTCAAATTTACCCCCCGCTACCTATACTGTTCAAGAAATAGTTCCTGCAGGGTTCACTCGTGTTACTCCAGTTCAAGCTGT
>NZ_JAUBQH010000037.1:0-46099 GCF_036701145.1 Microcoleus sp. Pol17C6 | reverse complement strand
GCCCACTAACTTTGACATTGCTAATGTTCAAGTACCACCACCACCTGTCACTGGTAGTATTAGTGGCAGGAAATTTAATGATATCAACAATGACAGGACTTTTACACCGGGAACCGATCAACTTCAGCCGGATGTTACCATATTTTTAGATATCAATAACAACGGTCAACTGGATAGGGGAGACTTACAAACTCAAACAGATAATTTAGGTGGTTATTCCTTCTCGAATTTACCCCCCGCTACCTATACTGTTCAAGAAATAGTTCCTGCAGGGTTCACTCGTGTTACTCCAGTTCAAGCTGTTACTGTCGTTGCTAATCAGCCCACTAACTTTGACATTGCTAATGTTCAAGTACCACCACCACCTGTCACTGGTAGTATTAGTGGCAGGAAATTTATTGATATCAATACTAACGGCATTCTTGATGCGGGAGAATCAGGACTGGGAGGATCTACCATTTACCTTGATCTCAACAGAAACAGCACCCTTGATACCAGTGAACCATCAACAATAACAGATGTCACAGGTTTCTATCAGTTCAATAACCTACAACCCGGTACTTACACAGTTCGGGAAGTCCCACAACCGGGTTTTGTAGCCACTCAGGTTCCTAATCCAGTTACAATTCCTCCTGGTAGGGGTTTCAATGCAGAAAATATCAATTTTGGAAATGCTCCAACAACGCCGCCCATTGGCATTCCTGGGATTTTGCAGTTTAGTAACCCTAGCTATTCAGTGAATGAAGATGGCACAACCAGTCTGGAAGTGATGGTGACTCGAACAGGAGGTAGTTTGGGAACAGTGGATGTAACTGTATTAGCGAGTGACGGCACTGCAAATGCAGGAACAGATTATAATGCTACACCGATTACTGTTTCGTTTATCGATGGGGATACCACACCCACCCCCATCCGAGTTCCCATCATTAATGATTCTCTATTGGAACCCAATGAAACTATTAATCTTTCCTTAGTTAATCCCACAAACGGAGCCACTTTAGGTGTACAGACTGCTGCAACCTTAATAATTAATCGTAGCGATAGTGGTGTCCCCTTACCTATAGGTAATGTGGGGAATTTACAAACTGTTGCTAGAGATCCTTTAATTCGAGAATCTGGTTTTGACTTGTCTGCAAATGCTTTGGCAATTGTCAGTGCACAGCAAGGAGGAAGCGGTAATTTTATCGATCCTTTGATTAACCCCGGACAGGTTGCTCGTGGGATTACCTACAATGAAGGACAATCAATTATCATCAATGTAGCCAATGGATTCGATCAAAAATTCAGCTTCCGTTATGCTTCTCCATTTGCAGAGCATCAAGTGACGATTTATGATGGAGTGAATGGAACAGGAAATGTTTTAGCCTCAGTACCATTGCCTCGAACAACTGACTCTAATTTAACGCCCGGTGCTTATATTTTAGAAAGCAATTCTTCATCAAATCTGTTGTTTCAAGGGATTGGCAAATCAGTAACTCTAGGAAACCAACCTAATAAACTGGTGATCGGCGATATTACTTTTGGCTAAAGTCATTCTATTGTTTATCCTTGGAAAACTCACTTGGGGAACGCTCTGGGTAGTGCCCTAAAGGTAAGGATGGTTGAAATTCCTTGGCAGTCTGGAGTTCATTGATTTACTACCGTGTACAAAGATCCAAGTATCTGCTCAGGACAGGGTTCAAAGTGCTGATTATTTCGTTAATGTCTTGGCTTTGTAGCTGCAAAAGCATTAAAAAAGCCTAGATACTTCAGGTCTGTAAGGTTGGCTCCAAGCTCTGAAAGCCTTACATGAAAAGAGCTATGTCCACCCTTACCTAAATAGGACTACCCGCTCTGTTCCCCTTGAGTGTATGCGTAACCCCTTAATTACGTCCTCTTTGAGAGGGAATAATAACATTTGTTCGGTCAAAACTGGGAGGTAAATTTGGTTGTCCAGGACGCAACTGACCTGCTGCATTTTGTCTGTTAAACTCTACTTTTTGTAAAGAATCTACCGTTGTAGCCACTCCACCTGTCCCACTCAAGGGATCGGCAGTTCCACCTAAAGCATCATTTAAAAATGTCTCCCTGAATCCCCTTCTTCTTCTTGCTTCTGGATCTTGGGTTTCTTCAAAAAAGGTGGGTCGGATACGTCGAGCTTGAGCTATAGTTTGAGTTTCTGAACTGGAGTGAGACGAGTTTAAACTTTCTGCTTGGCTATGTGAAGGAAAAAATCCTATTCCTCCTATGCTCAGAAGGACAATAGCTAGGAATGGATTCAGAAATTTTGAGTTGGGTAAATACTGATTCACGATTTTAATCTCCAAAACTTGTGTTCAATTGAGGACAAACTGTTTAGAACAGAAATGTTGTTCTGAGGACACCCATAAAAATTGTGTTATTATCAGCATTATGTTCAGGAGCCGTAATAACAAAGAAACCCGGAGTAACAAAAATGTTATCAGATACACTCCAGCGATAAAATGTCTCAAAGTGTAGAGATGTATTTCGATCGGTTCCGTTGGGTAAATCCCGACCTGCAACTAATTTTGGGGGTTGACCAATGATGAAAGCCAATAAGTCTCTCTCACGACCAAAGGGATCGGAAATCCCCACAGAAGCCGCGTAAGTTGTTGTATTAGCATAGGCATTGCTATTAAGGAAGTTCCCCATTGTAACACCTCCCCATGCCCCCAAGGTAACTTGACGATTAATCCGCCATTGAAACGATGCACCTAGAGCATTAATCTGTAGGGGTTTCTCCAAACCGCCAGAAGTATCGGCATTTAAGCTACCTGTAAAGGTATCTAGGCTGCCATTGGCAGAGTAGGCGTTAATGTAAGTTAGACCTGCTAAAGTATTGCCAGAGGGTTTAATTAAAAACTGAACTCCCAATGTACTGTGATCGGAGCCACTGATACCTTGATTAGGAGCGCTGCTGTTTCTTGTTCCATAGGCAACTTGCAATCGCAGCCAATCTGTTACTAACAAGTCCGCACCTGCTCCCGCATCTAAGCTACCAATTTTAAAGAGAGGACTGGCTTCACCAAATCGAGAAATAGCTCCCCGTCCCGTATCAAAGTAGGGAGAATTCGCCGTAAGTACGTTGCTAAGACTGAAGCCGACAGGTCTAGCCGTAAAGACTACGCGATTGTTAAATGCAGGAAATCTGTATTCTAGTACATCTAAGGCGATTCCGTTATTGGTATCAGTCTGAGAAGATAGCAGGGCCATGTCACCAAATCCTGGTTTCTCAACTGTTCCGGCATAGCCTCGATTTGCCGAGTTTCCACTAACTAAGCCAATTCTTAAGCGATCTAAACCACTAAAAGAAGAGACGGTTCCCACACGGACCAAATTAGTAAAAACGGGTTGGTTATTACTTTGGTCTCCCGGGGGGTCGCCTCCTGTTGCTGTGGCTAACTCAAAAATGGCTTCTCCTCCCAAAACTGTAGTTGTGGAGAATCGGTTAGCTTCGAGTTCAGCAGTACGAGCTTCTAAACTATCAACCCGACCTCGTAAGGTAGCTAGTTCTGCGGCAAACTCTTCTTGGAGTCGCTGTAAAACGGCTAAGTCTTCCTGGGTTATTTTATCGACAGCAGAGGCACCAATCAGTTCATTAACTCGTTGCAAGCAAGCATTCAAACCCGCCGCAAACTCGTAACGAGTCATGGCTCGATTCCCTCTATAAGTGCCATCGGGATACCCGCTAATACAACCGTAGCGTTCAACTAAAGATTGTAAGGCTTGAAATGCCCAATCGGTAGGTCGTACGTCGGACAGTTGGGAAACAGATGTCACCTGACCTTGAAGTTTTACAAAGTCATCTTTAACCTCCTGATGCTGTACGTCGGACAGTTGGGAAACAGATGTCTCCTGACCTGGAACTTTTACCAAGTCATCTTTAACCTCTTGAGGCTGTACGTCGGACGCTTGAGAAACAGATGTCACCTGACCGGGAACTTTTACCAAGTCATCTTTAACCTCATGAGGCTGTACGTCGGACAGTTCGGAAACAGATGTCTCCTGACCTGGAACTTTTACCAAGTCATCTTTAACCTCCTGAGGCTGTACGTCGGACAGTTCGGAAACAGATGTCTCCTGACCTGGAACTTTTACCAAGTCATCTTTAACTTCCTCTTTGAGAGTCGGGGCAATGTTTTGAGGTGCGGTTGGGGCGATCGCACTTGATGGTAATGAGTCTAGAGACTGGGCAAATGTAGTATCCTGAAACGTGAGTACAAGTAATATTGGGAAAATTGACAAAAAATACTGTATTCGCATAAACTCCTTTTCATAAGATATTTTTGTAACAATATAATATGATTGATTCAGGATTTACGCAACTGGCACATGGTGATGAGTGCGTAAGCGTTGCCCTCGTAGAGGATCGTCCGAACTGACTCAGGAGTGCGATCCTCTTCGAGGGCTGCGCTAACGACGGATTTGGACTATCCTAGACGGACGTTGGCGATCGCCCATAAACCTGGTTTAATCGAATTCGCGATCGCACATACGGGATTTTTGAGAAGATGCGATCGGCAAACCAATTTTGCGCTTTGTTGATAGAAGAGTCGGGAGTTCAACTTGCTGATATACTCTGGGTTTTACTTTTGGGAAATAGTGTAAATAAATCCACTTAATTAAACCTAAGATCGGAATGGCTAAAAAGCTGGCTTTACAAGCATTCTTCCTTCTTTCTTCTTCCTTCTACTTAGCACCATAAAACCGTTCTAGCAATTGAATTTGTTGACCAGGGATTCCCTGAAAGTAATTAAAGCAATACCAGTTAGTAAGGTTATTAGTTTGGTGTTCTTTTTGCAAGACATCTAATCCCTTAAAATGTTTCTTCTCCGGTTGGTTCTTGGTGGACAAGACCTCGCTTTTGAAGGCGATAATTCGCTACAACAGGGTAAACAACACCGCGTATCCGATTGATCGCACCTACTGGACGATGAACTGCTAAGCCGTTCCAGGGAGAATATCTCAGGTTTTCGTTGAAATCAGATTGTTTTTCATAATCAATAATCTGATGCTTGACGGTGAGACGACCTACTCTCAAGAAGGGTGAATCCTGTTCTTTCCAGACATTGATGCCATCGTCTATCGGCATTTTTAAGCTGGTTTGGAACTGAATGCCAAAATCCCAACAGTATTGGGCATCAGGTTTCGCCAAGGCTTGAATTAGATCGTCCCGGTAATAATTGTCTGGTTGATTGGGATCTAAACCCAAGGCTTTAGCGCGATCGACAAAGGGAATTTTAGGAATTCCCGGTCGAGATTGTTCTGGAATTATCTCGTGCGGTGGTTTGCATGAAACCGGAGTAAACCCATACTTAATTACAGCAGGGTATTCCACAGGAACTAGACCAGGCTGGGAGGGATCGAAATCGGGATGGAGACCCAAAGCAGAGGGTGAACCGCTCCAATATTTGGCTGTTAGCAAACTCTTCGGAGTCCGGCTACCAGTAAGGGTTGACACCGCTAGAAAGTGTCTGGGATGTCGAATTAGCCACTTTTTCAATGCCTCTGGTGATTCAACCAGAGCAGAAAAAAAGCCGTAGTAGTCTTTGATTGTTTGGCTCACAAATATCTCTGAATTGTGAACAATGATGTCCTGGGTTTTTGACTCGTGGCTTTGCGCCAGTCGTTCCCCTTCCACCCCCATCACTTTCACAGAAATTGAGCGCGAATCTTTTTGGTAATCAGGGTATACTTTGGTAGCACCGTTAGCAAATCGCAACCAAACAGGATATTCTTTGGGCTTTGCTAGCAAACCTTGCTTAAGGGAAATAGCATTGAGTTGCGAAGAAGTTAAAGAAGCGCGTTTGCCCAATTCCCGTTTAATCGCTTCCTCATCAAAGTCAAAAATTTCCAGAGTTCCTTTAACGCAAGCATGAGTTTTGGCGTGAGTATCTCGCAGCGCCCGCTCTTTATTGCCGTAAAGATTATCCATCCGAAGCTTGGCTTGCTCAACCAAAAGATCGTAGTATTTGCGTTCGTCCTGTTCGGGATATTCGGTAAATAACTTCTTGCTCATAAATAACCTTCGGTTAATCGCTAAAAAAGGTTCTACACAAACCGTTCCATCTGTGAAACAGTATAACTGCTGCTGCAATTGCTTCCGAATTGCCGTAGCCGATCGCTTGCGAAAAGATCGCCTTTTTCTTCCTCATTTTTGAGGGCGCAGGTGTGTTTGCGCCCCCCACTACCTTGAGTCTTAGTTGTCAGCTACAACTTAAAGATCGAAAGAGACTTTGTATTTGTGATCGCTTGGAGGAACATTACGATTCACTAAATCAGAGACTGTTTTGGTATTTTGGATAATTTCCCAACCAACCTCAGAAAAAGTTTCCTTATTGAAGACTTTAGGCGATAACAAAGGATTAGTTAAAGCTTGGGAGAAAGCATCAATGCCAATTATCCGTGCTACTAAAGGCGGAATTGCTGAATTTTTCCGGACATCTTCAGCGTACAATCCGACAAATAGTTCAATCTTATCAACATGACCGTACAACTCTTTTAATTTCTGTTGAGCGTATTCGTCACCCGTAATTTGATTGAAATCAGTCACCCTGGGATAACCACACATTTCGCGGTAATCGTTATAACTGGCTAACTGCGCCTGCCGTCCGAGTTTAACAGATGCTAGTTCGGTAGCATCAATAAATGTATAGGGTGTTCCTGCGATCTTAAAATCAGGTGTGTTAAACAAACCAATTCTAGTGCCTGGTTGGGAACAACTTTCTTCCATCAATGCACCCAACCCTTTATCGATTAACATCTGATTATTCCAAAGGGAATCGTACATGGATTTTTCTTGGCCGTCATAGATAAAGGTTTCCGGAATCGCACTATGCCAGCGATAGACAAAACTAAACTCAATCGCCATCCAATTTTCTCGATACCAACTTTCCTTGGTAAAAGCTTCAGGATCGGCAAAAAACCTAAAATTATAGGGCGTAATGTGGAAAATGTACTCTTCCATAATGATATTGAGAACAATCACCATGAGAATATTTCTCGCGGTTTGGAAGAGCCTCTCATCGTCCCATTCCGGATAGCTTTTGGACAAAACATCACAAATTCGATTATGCTCTCTGATACATAAAGTGTTGAGCATGACATAGCCAATTTGGACGTTTGCCCGTTCAACTCCCATTGCAAATAGCTTGCCTTTCTTTTCGGGGGGTTGTCTTTTCTCATCATTAAGGGGTGCATGAAGACCTTCAAATTGAGGATCGATAATACCCTGCTCAGGATCGGCATAATAAAATAGTGGATACTCTTCTTCTACGCCATCTTTGCGCTTGAGTTTTTGGGTTTTAAATTTACCATCCTTGAAAGCTCTGAGCATATTTGTTTGTTTGCGGGTCAACCCGTAAACATTACACATATCAATCTGATGGTTGGAGGTATTTTTGAAGCGGTTTTGCTGATCTATCCGCAGAAAACTATCTGTAAACCACTGCACCCAATAGGGAAAGAGTAGAGTCGATTTTTCCGAATAAATGGTTTTTCCATCTCTTTTTTGGAATAAGGTCTTTAATTTGTCCAGTGGTGGTAAATTCCCTTCTTTGTTAAATTCTGGGTCGGGAGGTAAATGTCGCCCCGTATAAGTCTTGTCTGTAAGTGAATCCCAAGAGATGTAGGTATCAGTTTTTTTGGGAATATCTGTCCCTGGAATTTTGGGATCTAAGCCCATTAAGCTATAGGGAAGCGGGCGAGTCGGAAGTTTGTAAATGATACTATTGAGAAAAAATTTGTTTAGTTTACGTTTCAGAGGCTCGTAACTTTGAACTAAATCCCAAATTGGTTTGAAATGAGTCAACGTATATGCTAAAGCTTTGTTGCTGAATCCATCTCTAGATGTATCTCTTGTCATGATTGCTTTTCCTTTCGAGTGTTGTAAATTAGATCGTCTTCTTATTCTGGGTTCTGAGAGGTTGATAAAGTTCGATCATTTTTCTATATTTTCAATTACTTTGGAGAGAATCTTTTGCAGATTCTTAGGCCGATAGTCTTGGCTTTTTTTCAATCGCTCGATCGCGCTTTCATGAAGATCCTCAAGGGTATCCCCCACCTCGCGCCACTTGATTCCTGCCAATTTGAAGAACCCAGGATTGTTTTGAAAGGGAACCTTATAATCAGGCTTGATATCCTCAATGGCCTCTGGCTCGAATTCAAGCTTCAATTCAAGGTCACTGATTTGATCGAACATCCACTTCAAGACAGCATCTGATAACCCGCGGTATGCTGGCGTACCACCGCCGATGCAGCCATGTTCGCCTGGAAACCAAACTTGACGAAGCTTCTGGTTCGGGGCATCAGGATTTTTCTTCATCAGGGTAACATCAAAGACTTCGCGAATTTCGTCGATCGCAACGGCGTGCACCGCATTCTCAATATCCTTATTTAAAGTGGTGTCGTGGAATTTGTACCTTGCTTTGAGCTGTCCCTCAAACTTCCTGAAGGCGGGTACAACAGGAATACCAAGGGCTCCAACGGTGTCGAAACAACCAAGCAAGGTAATCGGGACGCGATCGCCCTTATCTTTGCCGTACTTTTCGCGGAAACTCTTTGCTTCCGGATGCTTTGGTGAAATCTCTCGCTTACGGTAAAGCTCGTAAGCTTGTGATGCCATGGTAACGTTACGGCGGGATAGGAGACCGGAGCAATAGATCATCCCCGCTAGACTCCTGACTGTGTAAGCACCGCGACTGAACCCGAATAGATAGATTTCGTCACCCTGATCGTAGTTGAAAGAAAGAAAACGATAGGCATCTTGGATATTTTTATCGATTCCCAGCCCAGTGACTCCGCCCACAATCTTGTTACTATCTACTCCAATTCCCTCGTCATAAAACACGATCTGCGGAACCCCGTCACTGGCTGTCCGTTTCACGGCCTGGGCAAGCTTAACCACATTAGTTGGGCACTGAGTATCTAGTTTGTTCCAAGTTCCATCACAGCAAACTATCAGACGTTTCCCTGGCTTCGTCATTTTTATATTCTCTCTTTGAATTTGAAAATTTGATAGCGACCTGTAATTGCTAATCGGTTACTTGAGATTCCCCGTTCCCCTTTTGGGTCGCTTCAGGCAAGCCCTCCTAATTTCTTGCTCGACGAAATTGTTATCGGGTTGGGCAATCTTTAGCTATTTCGATTCTCAGGATATTAGTCCCAAAACACCCTATAGTCTAGCTGGCTGTATTAAAATGTTAATTTTATTTATTTTTCTTAAAGTAAAATATTTACAGTGTGAAACAGTAGCTTTGGTTCTGGGAAAATGCTCGCTTTTCCTAAAACGTAAAAAATTCATAGCGTGAAATAGTAGCTTTGGTTATGGAAAAATGCTCGATTCTCCTAACAGAAGTAGCGCTCCGACGCCCTAGCTAAGAAACATTTAAACACATTTACGCTATGCCAGGTCAGTTTTTAGAACAGCTATATCTTATCGATTTGTCAGTTGGCTGCAAGATAATGGTGACGTATTGGCAGAACACCTAGCAGGTTTGGACTATGTTTTGGATTAAAATTTGTTTCAAGCACTCTCAGGTTTTGTGTGATGTGCTTGAAGTTTTTAACAATCTGTGGGCTTTTCTGGTTTCTCGATCGGTAAATTGGTGCGAAAAATTCCTAGTCGCGGTTTAAATTGAAACGTCCCAAAGTGGGGACGATCGACCGCAGGGACTGGCTACGAGGTTCTCGCACCAACAGCAAAGGCAGCAAGCCTACCAGCCGCACAGCAGCCGAAAGGGCAAACAGTGAGCCCAAACTCATGCCCGGAAGTTCGGCAAGAAAGCCACCGGCGGTAGTTCCCAAAGCCCCAGCTAATCCCGAAACCGCTGCGGCGATCGCAAAATAAGTTGAAGGTTGCTTGATCGACGCTATCTCCATTTGAATATTGTTAGTACACAGCCCGATCGCGCCTAACGTCGTTCCCCCCAACAAGTGCAGCAGCGGCAGCCACACCCATAGGGCAAACGGGTAATTGCCCGTACCCAACCACAGCAAGGGCGTTAGGGCCACCACCAGCCCCACCGCAATTAGCAGAGGGCGATTTCCCCAGCGATCGGCCAACTTACCCCAAAACATCAGCAGCAGTAGATTGGCGCCGGAACTTAAGCTGGTGTAAATCGTTACCAAACTCACATCCAAGCTTAAATCTTTCAGCAAGTAGATATTAAAAAAAGGCGCGCTGAGATTAATAGCAAATGTCCACACACTGAAGTAAAGAATAAACATTAAAAAATTAGAATCTTTCAGCACTGAAGGTACAAAATCTGTTATTTTCTTTGCTTCTTTCTCTGTAAGTCGATCATTCTGTGCATCTTTTTTGTATACGTGGGGATTCACATCAACCATAAAGAATTGACACCCCAAACTAATCATTCCCGCCCAAACACCCACCAATAAAACAATACCGTAGCCCAAAATTGGACCGCCGTCCCAAGTTGACACTCCCAATCCCATCAACGGTACTCCCAGCAAAGTGATGAGGCTGACAGCACTGTTGCGAAAGCCAAAATAGCGTCCTCGCAAGCGCTGAGGAACCACAGCAGCCATCCAACTGAACCAGCTAGAATTGGCCAAAGCTGCCAGCACGCTAGCTGCTACGACTGTTACCAGCGTCCATTGCAGCAGTTGGTGGGGGTCTGCGTGCTGGGAACCCCAAACAATTACCACCGCCAGCACCAGCCACAGCAGCCGCGACGCGCCGAATACAAATAGGTTGTACCAGTGGCGGCTGGTTGTGCGGTCTGCGATGTAGGCTCCTAGTGGTTGCAGGAGATTTACCACCATCGGAATAGCCGAGAATATACCTATTTCCACGCTGCTAGCCCCGAGTTGCAGCAAGAAGTTGCTCAGCAGCACGCCGCCAGTCGCCGACTCGAAGACAGCCGCAAAAACGCCGTCTAGAGTTGAGGCTTTCAGGGTTGATCGAACCTCTTGTTTAGAAATTTTGAGATCAGTTTGTGGAGGTAAAACGAGCTGAGATATTTGATTGTCTAGTATTTCAGGAGCCTGAAGAGATAGAGGTTCATTTAACTCTGCAACTGGTTCAAACATAGTCAATCGATTTTAGATTTTAGATTTTAAATTTTAGATTGGAGAATTGAAGTAACAGGGTTAGATAAAACCAGCCCCACCTCCAAGAGGTTAGCTCAAAAGTAGGACTGGCACGTCCGGGTAATTCCGATCAATATAAATGACTTGCGATCTATAGGACATCAACCGGTTGGGAGATATAAATATGCTAAGTGTAAAAAAGTAGGTTTTAGGGCTTAACCAGGAAGCGAGCGTAGCATTTCGCCTACCAAAAATTGCTCGAATTCCGCCTCAAACAAGGCCCCCCAAGGGCATAAGCAAATTTCGCGCGAGTTCACTGGGTTCTCAAATCTTTACGGCTAGCTAAATCTATAAAATGAAAGACGATCGACTTGCGGAGTATAGCTGCTAACTATTTCTACCTAATTCGTGGAATCCGTTTGTTCGTGCCAGCGCTCGCGATCGAGAGTCCGGGTTTTTTGTGAAAATCGCCCCCAGGTGCCGCTAAAGCTTCGGAGTGGCTTATTGGCAATCCTCTACGAGGGCTTCGCTAACACACATCAAAAAAGTGTTGCTTGCTTCCAGGCAACTCACAGGACAAAATTATAGTTGACAAAAATTACGCTAACTGCAGATAATAGCAAACCCTAGAATTAAACTTAAATGTTTGAGGGGTATCAGTGCTAAGGCGTGATGTCGATCGCCAGCAAATTTACGTATTTGTGCATTTGAGCGTGACCAAAACTCAACCTTTATCCGGGTATACACTGCCAGTATTTGCCTGTGCGGCCGCACTTGCAGCTTTGCGGTGCTTGCGTGAGGGTATTCACTCTCTAGATAGCGTATCAGTAAATTTACTGGAACCGCAAATAACGGCAGAAATTCCGATCGAACAGGCGTCTGTACTCAAAACTGATACCGCTTTAGCCGTGACTCGCTCCGATCCGGGGGACAATCTCGATCTGACTCGCAATACCCCCGTTTGGGCAATGGTGGAATTGCGGAGAGAAGGAGAGGGGGAACAAATACAGATTGTTGGCGGGGAGGGAATTGGACATCATAAAGCAGGTGGAGGAGCGGCAATCTATGATTACGCAATGCGACTGTTGCGATCGAATCTGAGCCTAGAACTCTCACCGTCCGAAAAAATTACTGTCACCCTGATTCTGCCGTCTGGGCGGCAACTAGCCACCCGCACTTCTAACGAAGCTTTCGGCGTGGTAGAAG
This sequence comes from Microcoleus sp. Pol17C6, assembly GCF_036701145.1. Lineage (NCBI taxonomy): Bacteria > Bacillati > Cyanobacteriota > Cyanophyceae > Oscillatoriales > Microcoleaceae > Microcoleus > Microcoleus sp. Pol17C6. The sequence continues at coordinate 33,841 of NZ_JAUBQH010000037.1, read as the reverse complement.
GACTTTCGCTGCTGGGTACAACGGGCATTTCTCAACCGCTGAGTGCCCCGGGACAGTTGGAACTTTACCGCGAACAACTGCAACAAAAAGCCGAACTGTTTGACTGTTTGGTTTTCTGCATCGGCGAAAACGGCTTGGATTTAGCGCGACAACTGGGGATTAATCCTGAGAGGCTAGTCAAAACCGCTAACTGGCTCGGCCCGCTGCTGGTAGAAGCAGGATTTCAGGGCGTGCAGTCAATTTTGCTGTTTGGCTATCACGGGAAACTGATGAAATTGGCTGCGGGGATTTTTCACACTCACCACCACCTCGCTGACGGGCGCAGGGAAATTCTCACAGCTTACTGTGCTAAGGCTGGAATGCCTGCCGATGCTTGTTCCGCAATTTTTGCCGCAGCGACAGCCGAAGAGGCTCTCGGACAACTGCGCGCTTTGGACGCTGAGTTTGGGAGTAATTGGGTCGATCGAATTTACGGCGACATCGCCCGACAAATAGACTTGCGCTCATCGGATTGCATTTTTACTCACACTAACTTGCACATCCCCGTGGGCTCGGTGATGTTTGGGCGCGATCGCAAAATTATTGTTAAAAGTGATATAGGAGATACATTTTTGACCCAAATTTGTTAATGTAGTGTGAATATCCCTGAATTCTGTTTAAAACATCGCTCAGGGATAATATTTAACAAGTAATAATTCTTTGTCCCTAGACCTTAATTATACTAGGTTGCTTGGGGACGCAGTTTTTGACGCAAGAGTTCAATTAATTAGGGTAAGGATTAAAGTAAATCTATGCTTGCCCTCGACCCTATTAATCGACTACGATCGCTGACTGCAATCTAGTATAAATAAGATTTATTCCTAGCGACTAATGCTTGCTCGCCTTTCTCAGTATTGTACTGAAGCAGCGACAAATACCTCCCCTACTTTCTGCCCAATTAGCACTTAGCAATTACGCAATAACCGTGACTACTCAAATAGAAACTGAATCCGTTCTCGCAAACTCTTTTCTGGAGCAGATAGAGCGCCAGATCATCGTGATTCTCGACTTCGGTTCGCAATATTCCGAACTGATTGCTCGTCGAATTCGCGAAACTCAAGTATATTCAGAAGTTATTTCTTACCGGACTACTGCAGAACAGTTAAAAGCTATCAATCCTAAAGGAATTATTCTTTCAGGAGGCCCGAGTTCTGTATACGATGAAAAAGCACCCCACTGCGACCCAGAAATTTGGAATTTGGGAATACCGGTGTTGGGAGTGTGCTACGGGATGCAGTTGATGGTCAAGCAGCTCGGAGGCACGGTAGAGCGCTCGAAATTAGCGGAATACGGCAAGGCATCGCTATTTATTGACGATCCTACGGATTTGCTGACAAATGTCGAAGAGGGCAGCACGATGTGGATGAGCCACGGAGACTCGTGTACTCAACTGCCGACGGGTTTTGAGATCCTCGCTCACACTGACAATACTCCGTGTGCTGCTGTTGCTCACCACGAGAAAAATTTGTACGGCGTTCAGTTTCACCCAGAAGTAGTTCACTCGATCGGGGGAATAGCTTTAATTCGCAATTTTGTTTACCACATTTGCGAGTGCGAACCGACTTGGACGACCGCTACTTTTGTGGAGGAATCGATTCGAGAAATTCGCGCGCAAGTGGGAGATAAACGAGTTTTGCTGGCTCTATCCGGTGGTGTAGATTCTTCTACTTTGGCTTTCTTGCTGCACAAGGCGATCGGCGACCAACTTACCTGTATGTTTATCGACCAAGGGTTTATGCGGAAGTATGAACCAGAACGGTTGGTAAAATTATTTAAAGAGCAATTCCACATTGATGTTGAGTATGTTAATGCTCGCGAACGCTTTTTAACTCAACTTGAAGGGATTACCGATCCTGAAGTAAAACGCAAGCGGATCGGTCACGAATTTATCAACGTATTTGAAGAAGAATCGAAGCGTCTAGGCCCCTTCGACTACCTCGCCCAAGGTACTCTTTATCCTGATGTGATTGAGTCGGCTGACACTAATGCAGACCCGAAAAGTGGCGAGCGAGTTGCTGTTAAAATTAAAAGCCACCACAACGTCGGCGGTTTGCCGAAAGATTTGCGATTTAAGCTGATTGAACCGCTGCGAAAACTGTTTAAGGATGAGGTGCGAAAAGTCGGCCGGTCGATCGGGCTTCCCGAAGAAATCGTGAACCGGCAACCTTTCCCCGGCCCGGGATTGGCGATTCGGATTATAGGAGAAGTTACCGCAGAGAGACTAAATATTTTGCGGGATGCTGACTTCATTGTTCGCCAAGAAATTAACCGGCACGGATTGTACGGTGAACTTTGGCAAGCTTTTGCAGTTTTGCTGCCGATTCGCAGTGTAGGCGTGATGGGCGATCAGCGCACTTATGCTTACCCGATCGTTCTGCGATTTATTAAGAGTGAAGACGGGATGACGGCTGACTGGGCGCGGGTTCCTTACGATTTGTTGGAACTGATCTCGAACCGGATTGTGAATGAGGTTAAGGGGGTGAACCGGGTGGTTTACGATATTACTTCTAAGCCGCCGGGAACGATCGAGTGGGAGTGATTTCTAGTTAGGGATTAAGTAGGCGGACTAATTTTTTGTCTGTCTACTTATTTTGATTTTGGATCAAAGGGCGATTCCCTACGGGATAGCTACGCTTCACGGGATTCAGGGGATGGGGGAGTGGGAAGGGCGATCGCTTTTATAGAATCCATTTGACATTTTTTACTGTATTGAAGTAAAGTGACTGCAAAATTCGTATCAAGAAGCAGTTATGCTATACTCTACCAGCCTCACAGACGAAGAATGGATCATCCTCGAATTCTTGTTTTTTCCGGTTGTGGCAAGGTAGGGGAAGAGAACGGGTAAATGCTTGGATAGAGACGTGCAAAATCCTCGTCAGTAATTGTGAGAGAACTCTAGTTGATGCGAGTGCCAAGGTTAATCTTTGTTTTATTACAAGACTTCGGACAGTTTTTGATAACCAACCGTAGAATATGGCTTTCAAGGCGATTCGGGAATCGAACTACCAAGGAAAAATCACGGGTTTCAGACTAGAAACTCAAAACTCTCCGGACTATTGTTATTAGGCTGATGCGGATAATGCTTGCAGCCGCTTCGATCTCAAATGGGTTCTATAAAAGTTTACCAGTTGAGCTAAGAGCGCACTTTTTAACGTGCTTAGCTTAAAATCCACTCATGTTTTTTGAGGAAAAAGTTTTATTATACTTTAAGCGTGTTCAGAAAAAAAAATCAGGGAGAAGTCTAATGATTACAACAAGAATAACTCAAAGATATCAACAGCAACTTTTGACTTATACTTGGGTGGTATCTTTAGGTTTTTTACTATTCTCACCTGCTGCTACAGGACAGCCAATTACTCCGTCTCCCGATGGCACAGGAACTGCTGTTAATGCCTCCGGCAATCAATTTAACATTAACGGGGGACAGCGCTCACAAGACGGCACTAATCTCTTTCATAGCTTTCAGCAGTTTGGACTCAAAGACGGTCAAATAGTTAACTTTATTTCTGAACCAAATATCCGCAATATTTTAGGGCGAGTTGTGGGTGGCGATGCTTCTTATATTAACGGTTTAATTCAAGTAATAGGCGGTAATTCTAACTTATTTTTGATGAATCCGGCGGGGATTGTTTTTGGTTCCAACGCTCAACTAAACGTGCCTGGTTCATTCTTGGCAACGACAGCAACCGGAATCGGATTTGGCAACAATTGGTTTCAGGCAGTTGGCGTTAATGAATACGCTATGCTGATAGGAACGCCAAGCATTTTAAATTTTGGTACAGATCAGCCAGGGGCGATCGCAAATTTCGGTCAACTGCGCGTACCTAACGGGCAAACGCTAGCTTTGATAGGCGGAACAGTTTTCAGCCCCGGTACTTTGTCAGCACCTTCCGGGCAAATTGCGATCGCATCGGTGCCCGGAGAAAACTTAGTCCGCATTTCTCAAGCAGGGCATCTGCTGAGTTTAGAAATTTCCCCCTCTTCTAATCTAGATTCTGCCCCTGTGCCGTTGAATCCCCTCACCCTGTCCCAACTGCTGACAGGAGGTAGCAGCAACGCTACAGGCGTTACAGTTAATAGCGACGGAAGCGTACAGCTAACGAATTCAGACTTGCAAATAGAAGCTGGGGATGTGGCGATCGCCGACACTCCGGCCACAGGTGCGAACCAAAATTTAGCAGTGTCTGCTCAAACGGCTACAGTGTCAGCCGCGCATAACCTGACTCTAGTAAACAGGCAACTACAAACAACTGGTGACTTGAAATTGCAAGCGGGGGAAATTGTCCGTATCCGCGACAGCGTGGCTAACTCTTTTGTTACTGATGTGGGTGGAAACCTAACCGTGCAGGGCGATCGCCAAATAGACATCCAGACGCGCAATCACTCCCAAAGCTTACTGAGCGCTGACGGCCGCATCACACTTACCAGTAACGGTACTGTATCCGGTGATGCGCTCTTCAGAGCTGGCAGCGATTTCTCAATTGCCACACTTCAAGGTAGCCCCGGCAACTTCGCAAGTTCAGGCGGTTCTACGATCGTCTCAGGCGGAAACGTCTCTTTTGGTAATTACGCAGGCGCTTCTCTGGGAGTGCAAGCCGAAGGCGCGATCGCAGTCGGCGATCTCGCTATCACTTCCGCATCTAGCGATCGACCGCAGTTGGTTTTAACGGCTGGCAACGTACCCACTCCCCTCACTCAAAACAGCACTCTAGCACCCGCGAGTTCTTCACCTGCCAGCATTCAAGTTGGCAATATCGCGATCGCAGGTTCAGTTTTTTTAGGCGCTGCAAACAGCATTCAAGCAGCATCCATTACTTCAAATGGCGGAGATATCGCGCTGGTAGCGTCCGGGGACATCGCAGCGGAAAACCTGAATACTTCAACTTTAACGGGCAATGCTGGCAATATTACCCTCTACAGCGCGGGCGGAAGCATCAATACGAGCGCCAACACCTTGAACGCTTCCTCGATAGCCGGTAACGGTGGGTCAATTTTCCTATATGGGACAAACGCGATCGCCACCGGTGGAATTACAACCTCTAGCTTTATTGGAAATGGAGGCAACGTCACCCTTTATGGAGAAGGCAACATCAGTGCCGGCAACATCGACACTAGCGGAATCAAGGCAGGCGAGATCAGCTTGCTTAGCAATCTAGGTGCGATCGACACCGGTGCGAGCACTCTGAACGCAACTGGTGGCAGCGGAGGGGGCAACATCTCTCTCAATGCTTACGGCAATATAGCAGCAACAGGAAATATTGTCTCTAGCGCTGGCAACATAACCCTCAGCAGTCAAGCAGGGGCGATCGATGGAGGCAATCTCTACTCTGGCAGCGGCAATACAGGTGGCGATGTAGGGCTTGTGGCATTTGGTAGTATTGCAGTCGGCAACATTGCCTCAAACGGTGGCAGTATCAGCCTCAATAGTGTCAGCTTCAACAACAGCAGCATCAGCGCTAGAAATTTTGATTCGAGTTCTAACACAGGAGTGGGAGGCCCGATCAAACTCAAAGCTGGTGGGGGTGATACTGGGGGTGACATTGTGACTGGTAATATAACCTCCGGTGGCGGTCGCATTTATGTGTTTAATGATGGTTACTTTAACGCTGGCAATATTACCCTAAATTCCAGCTATAGCGGTGGAGTAGGAGGTCAGATCAAAGTAAATACAGGGCCTGTAACTCTTGAAAATGTCATTTCTGGAGGTGGCTCGATCGAGTTATCGATCCTAGGCGAAGTCAACGTCAGTGGGGTAATAAATTCTAGTTCCAGCACGGGGAAAGGTGGCGTAATCCAGATTCAAGGAACCGATGTTAGTGTCAGAGATATTATTTCCGGCGATAGCGCGATTGGTTTTCGGAATGAGCCACTTGGGGGAATCACGCTCAATATTGGCGCTTTAAATTCTACATCTGCCCAAGGGAGGGGTGGCCATATTGAGATTAGGGCGGGTCGTTTAACTACTGTAGGCAACATAACTTCTGGGGGTAGCGGGATTCTCCTTGAAGCCGAATCCAGTCTTAGCGCCACCGGAGACAGAATAGATTCAAGTACGAGCGCAGGGGTTGGCGGTAATATTGTACTCCGCTCCAACGAAGACATCACTGTAGCGGGTTCTATCCTTTCTGGAGGAGGCAACATCAGTTTGCTCACCTCTGGTGACAGTATTAATGCCAAAAACAGCTTCCTCAGCTCTGTAGCTGAGATTGGCCTACCAGATGGAAACATCACTTTACAAGCTGGGAACGCGATCGCTCCGGGTACTATCCTGACCTATGAGGGTAAGATTCGCCTCGCTACTAGCAGCAATAACCCCAACAGCATTGATACCAGTGGCAGCCGATTAATATCTCTGACCGATCCTACCCTTGTTTTGGACAGTCCACGATTAGATATTTGGCCAGGTCTCGGCTTTGGGAGTGGTGGGTTAGCTCCCCTACTACCGCCAGAACCGCCAACAATTGCTGCACTCGCACCACCTGGGATTCAATTCCCTGCGATCGCACCTTTAGGCTTAGGTGTACCACAACCAGATAATCCTGATACTCCTTCCTCTGGGTTAGCTCCCACGCTGCCGCCAGAAATGGGCGTGCCACAACCATTAGAAGTTCCTTCCTCTGGGTTAGCTCCCACGCTGCCTGCAGAAAGGGGCGTGCCAGAACCATTACGTCTCCCAACCATCACACCACTCGTACCAACGCTTGCAAACTCAGATGCAATACCAACTGCGGCAGCCACTGTACCTGTCTCAGTGCAAGTCTCTAATACACAGCCAGAAAATCCTAATACCCTGGCCGGTCAACAATTGAGCCAGCTTAATGGCGATCGAAATCGCGAACCGCAAAACTTAGCAAGTCTGACACCGAGTGCCGCTCAATGCTTAACTGAGGAACAATTACTGGGGCAGCAACCAGGATTGCCTCTCCAGACTGCGCCAAAAGACTACAGCAAAGCGATCGCCTGCTACCAGCAGAATTTAGAGCTGGCGAGACTCTCCCGCGATCGCGCTAGGGAAGGCTACGCGCTCAACAATCTAGGCGCGACTTACTACGCGATTGGAGATTATGAAAAAGCAATTTCTTACCACCAGCAGCGCTTAGCAGAAGCTGAGTCCAGGGCCGATGTATTGGGAAAGGGACAAGCTTTTATTGGTTTGGGAGCTGCTTACGGCGCGATTGGCAATTATAAAAAAGCAATCGAATACTACGAGCAAAGTTTGGAAGTAGCGCATTCCCTAAAATCGGCTGATTTAGAGGCGAGTGTTCTGAGAAATCTGGGATTACTTTACTATGCCCAAAAAGAGTATACAAGGGCAGTTGAATATCAAGAGCAAAGTTTAGCGATCGCTAAACAGCAGCGCGATCGCCGAGGCGAAGCTCTTGCTTTGAGCAATTTGGGATTAGTACACTATTCCCTAACCGATTATGCCAAAGCAATTGATGAGCATAAACAAAGTTTAGCTATAGCCTCAGCACTGGGCGATCGCTTCGTTCAAGGTCGTGCTCTAGAGAATTTAGGAATTGCTTACTATGCTGTCAAAAATTATCGTCAAGCGATTGAGTCTCACCAACAAAGTTTAGCCATTGCCAGAGAACTGAGCGATCGGCACGCTGAAGGCCGCGCACTCACAAATTTAGGTGACGCTTTATATAAAGCAAAGCAACCAGCAGAAGCTATCAAAGCTTTATTTTCAGCCATTGAAATTTGGGAATCTCTGCGGTTAAATGTAGGCAATAACGACCTCAATTTAGTTTCAATTTTTGAAACCCAAGAAACAACTTATAGCACTTTGCAAGAAGTGCTTGCTAGTCAAAATCAGAATGATAAAGCGCTAGAAATAACAGAACGGGGACGGGCGCAAGCTTTTGTTAGATTATTGACCAACCGTTTTTCTTCCCAGTCAGCACAGGCTACCATAAAGGCATCGGAAACTCAAATAAAACCGCTCAACATCCAGGAAATTAAGCAAATTGCTAAAGAACAAAATTCTACTTTAGTTTCTTACTCGATTATCAAAGAAGTTGTAGAAGCTGACGGCCAAAGAAAGTTGCAAGATTCAGAACTTTATATCTGGGTAATGCAGCCGACCGGAAAAATTGAATTTCGTCGCATCAGTTTGAAACGTTTGGTTGAGGAACAAACTGCATTAAAAGCCTTGGTTACTCAAGGTCGTTGCTTCATTCCCAGTTGCCTGCGAAACAAGCAGCGATCCCAACCAGGTACAAATCCCACGCCAACCCGGCATATTGTCGAGCAACGATTTTTAGACCCGTCATTGCAAGAGCTTTATCAACTACTGATCGAACCAATTGCTGACCTTCTACCTCAAGATCCAGCGTCGCGAATTACCTTTATTCCTCATGAATCTTTGTTCTTAGTTCCCTTTGCCGCGTTGCAAGATAGTTCGGGAAACTACTTGATAGAAAAACATACAATTTTAACAGCACCTTCAATTCAAGTGCTGTCTTTAACAAAGAAACAGCAACAGCTTGCTTCAGGAAAAGGTGCGCTAGTCGTTGGGAATCCTACCATGCCAAGTGTTGCCTTTGGGACGAACCAACCTCCTCAACAACTGTCATCACTCCCACACTCTGAAGCCGAAGCGATCGCGATCGCTCAACTTTTGAATGCTGAACCGCTTACAGGCGACAAAGCGACAAAAGTAGCAGTTTTACAGCAAATAGAGCGATCGCGCATCGTGCATTTAGCAACTCACGGCATCCTGGATGACGTGGAGGGATTGGGGGTACCTGGAGTCATCGCACTTGCCCCAAGCAAGGATGACAGTGGTTTACTCACTGCTAGCGAAATTTTCAATTTGAGGTTGAATGCCGAACTCGTCGTTTTGAGTGCTTGCAATACGGGTCGCGGTCGTATTACAGGTGATGGCATCATTGGTTTATCGCGATCGTTTATTGCAGCAGGCGTTCCCAGTGTTGTAGTTTCTCTGTGGTCAGTATCTGATGAATCAACAGCCGACTTGATGGCGGAATTTTATCGGCAGATGCAACTAACGCCTGATATTGCCCAAGCGCTGCGGAAAGCCATGCTGGTGACATTGGTCAAACATCCTAATCCTGTAGATTGGGCCGCTTTTACCCTCATTGGCGAAGCAGAGAAACGTTAACCCGGAAAAGCTGATTTCCTGTCGTCAAGAGACCTAGACCTGCTCTTCCGTACTTAGTGTGCCGAATTATCATTTTTCTGGTGTCTTATACCCCACGTCCGGCCCTTTGATATCAATTCCGGTTAGATCGGAAGGATTAAACCACAGAGGACGCAGAGGATACAGAGGAAGGTAAGAGAGATGAATAATTCCGATGAAGGGCGGATTTGATATGACTCTCACATTCAGGTATTTTTGACCAAGCCATGAGGTTTGCATCAATTTTGAGGAAATAAAAAGTCAACTGTCGTTACTTGTTGAGAATTGGTTCAAGAAGAGGCAGTTCTTCCTATGAAGGTCTGAAACTTTTGCACAGCAGGAAGTTCAGACTCGTGCCAGACGAAAATTATCACGGTGTTATAGTCAAAGGGCGGAAGGTGGGTTGTAATTTTTCCACCGCTGCATTGGTTTCAATGTTGTGACTTCGATCACTGGTTACACGGACTTGGTTCACCGAATATTTTCAGTATTATCACGGAAAAAAACCAGCACCATCACTTGCTCTTAGAAGAAACCACGAGATGATTAAGGTGTCGAGTTCAAAACAATCTCATGTATCCAGTTAATCTTCTCCCCGGCGCTATCAACGAATTAATTGCCACTGTCACAGATACTCACCGCGTTACCAAAGCTGACCGCTACGGCATGATGGCCGCCATCCTTGATGAGTCCATCAGTGAAGAAGAACGTGGCTCACTCGATCGTCTGATTCGCTCCCTGGTCAAAGGTCGGGTTCAAGTCAGTGATGAACTCTCCATCGTCTCGTAAGCAGAAAGCTCGTTGAGAACTCGACACTCTACAACAGCTTTCGATTGGGAAAGTTTAGACCAGTCACTGATATTGCGATCGGCCTCTACAAGGATAGCTTTTTGTATAATGCACTTTTGACATAGACAATTAGCGTTCGCAACTTCATAAACATTATGACGGATACCCTCCAGCATCTCATTGAGCCACACATTCAAGATTTGGGTGGATTCCAAGCCCGTCGCTTGCTTCCCTCAGACGTTTTAGCACTGGTAGGCCCGTTCATCTTTTTTGATCATCTGGGCCCTGCGGTGTTTCCACCCGGCCGGGGCGTGGATGTCAGACCCCATCCCCACATCAACTTAGCAACCGTCACCTACCTGTTTGAAGGTGTTTTGCTGCATCGTGATAGTGTGGGCAGCGTTCAAGAAATCCGTCCCGGTGCGGTGAATTGGATGACAGCAGGGCGAGGCATTGTCCACTCCGAACGCACGCCTGACGACGAGCGCAGCAAAGAAGCCATCCTGCATGGCATTCAAACCTGGATAGCACTTCCCGATGAATACGAAGAAACCGACCCCTGGTTTCGGCATCATCCGGCTTCTGAGTTGCCTGTTTGGGAGGATGCAGGAGTTTCGTTCACTCTAATTGCCGGTGAAGCCTATGGTCGTACTTCCCCAGTTCAAATATTTTCACCCATGATTTATCTGGACGTGCAACTAACTGCTGGAAGAGAATTTACCTTACCGGGCAATTACAGCGAACAGGCGGTTTACAGCGTAACAGATGGGCTTGCGATCGATGGAGTGCCTCTGGAACAACATCGGTTGGCAGTTCTAAATTCAGGCACTGAAGTAAACATTTCTGCTTCAGGCAAGGCTCGTTGTATTGTGATTGGCGGTGAACCTGTTGGTGAGCGGCATAAGTGGTGGAATTTTGTTTCGAGTCGCCACTCGCGAATTGAGGAAGCTAAACTCGATTGGAGAGAGGGACGGTTTGCTCAGGTTCCTCAAGAGACAGAGTTTATTCCGCTGCCAGAAGAGCCACCTTCTCAAGCAGAGCAACCGTTGTAAATAACCGCAGCGATTTAAATTAAAAAACTGTTTGTTGATTCAGAATCTGTGTTTTTTACTCTAATCTTCACGCATATTATTCCAAAATTTGGCGTTGCTGATTCACGGCATAAATCTACTTTTCTCGGAACTTAAAACACTGACCCTACTTGGCTTATAGCCATTCCGAAATCTAGAAGTCATAGCTGTATTTAGCAACGCCGAAAAAATATAGAAGATCCACACCATTCGGCTAACTAAGGAAGAAAGAACACGGGGACTGAAGTCCCCCGTGTCGCTTCCCTCTGGAGACTAAAGTCTCGCTTGTTTCCCGCATCGCGTATTATTTTTATGATTTATTAATTGGCCCTATAATTTTACGATGGTAATTATATCAAGTCTGAATATCATGTCTGAGCGAGCGATCGCCATACCGCAGCGTATGGGGGGTTGACGAATATTTGCATTAGAAATCCGACTTCCCGGTGAACTCGTCCCTAAAGGATTGGGATGCTTTCGTAACTATCGGCCTATATTCCGCTTCATTCGATCGAGTTCTTCGTCTGCTTCCCAGCGTTGAAACTTTTCTTCTAAAGGATCGGCCGCATTAAAACTATTATAATTTGAACTCTGATTCCAACCCTTTGTATCCCAATTCTGCTCTGTTTTAGTGGTAGTGCGAGTAGCAGCTTCTGCAGCTTTTGCTCGGACTTCTTTTCGCCGTACTTGAATTTGGCGGTACAGTTCTTTTGCTTTTTCAATCCGTTCTTTGCAGCCTTGCATTTGACCCCAGCGCTGATTTCCCTGACGCAGCAAAGCTGCTTGCCGCTCTTGGGCGGCTTGAGCTAAATCGAGCCTTTGAGCAGCTTTAGCTTTGTTGATGCGATCGTTCCAGCGTTGAATTTCTTGAGCGGCGGAAAGAATTTCGGCTTGCAGTTTTTTCTCTTGTTTTTGGATATCGAGAATCAGCCGCAGGGTGTCTTCTTCTTGTTCTTTCAGTTGTTCTTCTATTGCCTGCAATTCCAGATGGGGATTGCTACGCAAAAATTCTTCTAATCTGGTTTCTAGAAAGCGGCTGAAATCATCAAATAAGCCCATTTTTTATAAATCCTCAGTCATTAGTCCTGGGTCATTAGTCATTGTCATTAATTATTAGCCATTGGTTCTTAGTCACTGAAGATCAATTATTGAGCCTTAGTTGTTAGTTATAGCAGAATAAAGTTCGGTAACGAATTGGGAAGCGATTTAACGGATAGAAGGAATAAGCAAGAAGAGCAATGGTTTCAGCAATTAAGAACGTTTTGCAGGTTCCTATATTATAACTGTTTTCACTGCTCGTGAGGTACAGCCCGATCGCTGCCCATTACTGATTACCGATGACCTAACTCATAACTAATAACTGATGACTAATGACTGATAACTAATTAGAACTTTTGGCCGACAAAAACCGATCGCACATCTCCTCCCTTGCGGATAACGGCTTCTTGATTTTTGATTTCTGCCAGCGTCCAACCGCTAGCGCCAATGCTTTCGCCGACATAAATTCTGCGGGCTACGCCGTCTACTTCAAACAAAGCGGCCGATCGATCGCCCAGCTCCAAAATCCCTACCAACGTGTGGGCGGAAGTCGGGGCGCTGCTGGCTGCCGGTGCGGATTGCTCGGGCGCCGGCGCAGATTGCTGGGCTGCAGCAGGCGCTGGTGCCGGTTCGGTTTCGCGAGCCAAAATCTTTGGCTGGGGAGACTCCGAGGGGGAAGGGGAAGCGGCGAGGGGATCTCGACTGCCTGCAGCGGCGATCGCACGACCGGAGGCGGGAGCAGCCGGCGAAGGGGAAACGGCAGCGGTTTGAGGAGCAGCCGGAGCAGCAGCTACCGGAGCAGCCGGAGCCACAGTCACCTGAGCGGGGGGAGGGATAACTACAACTTGGGGTGCTGGTGCTCCCGGCTGCGAGGCCGCTTGTTCGAGGGCATTAGCAATGCGGTTGACTGCTGTCGAAAGACCTGCGGTTGCCGGCGGCGCGCCGGAAATGGGAATGCTCGGCAGCGTCCCTGGGGTGGGGGCTCCGGGAACTCCTGCAAGTTGGGGGTTAGCTTGGGGTGCTTTTTTTTGTTCGATCGCTTCTAGGGAGCGCTGCACATATTCGACAAACGGAGTATCTGGTGCTGTTTTGCCACTTGATGCGGGTGTCTCTGGTGCGGGGGCGGCGGGCAAGCGCACGAGTCCCGACCTGCTTGCGAGCCATAACCCCATGACTAGCAGCAGCGACCCAAATGCTGCTCCCAGCAGCATTCTGTCGAATGATTGTTTGGACTGCTGTTTTTTGGCTGTTTCTAGGGCGACTTGGCGGGCGATCGCTTCTACGTCTTTTTCGTCCCGCTGCGGCTGGGGGGGTGCCAACTGCGACAAAACTATTTGAGGTACCGAGATCGACTTGAGCGCCACGAATTCTGGCTGCACTGGTTCCGATGGCAGTCCGCCACTACCGTCGAATGCTCGATCGACTCCTTCAAACAGTTCGTCCATCAACTGATCGGCGTAGGACTCTACTGCGACTGCTTCGGCTGGCACTGTTTCGACAGTCGCAACCACGGCGATCGGATCTGACGCTGATTCCAAAGACATCTGTTTGGCGATTACTTTTTGAGGCATAGTTTTCTGTTTGCTCCCGCTCCTCGACAACCCTGAGATTCTCAACTTCAGACTTCTACAGGATACTTGTGATGTTGACCAATTCTTGGTTAACAACAGGTCAATTGTATCTCACCCATCACCATATTTTTAGTCCTCGGCCAACTTACTTTGCGCGATCGACTTTTGTTTTACCTGTTTTGGGCTTTTTCGCCCCTGTTTTCTGCTGCCAGTCTTATTTGCTTACCCTGACTTTTAGGGCATATTCTACTGCTTTTGTCAACCCCACCCTCCGGGCCTTGGCTGTTTTTGACACACAGTTTTACTTGAGGCTCTCGCAAAAAAGCGGGTTTTTTGCCGCCGCTGTTTCCGATCGCCTTGCAGCTTTAACAAGGATTTCAGACTTTTACTCGTCTTAAGTTTGTTGGTCAGTTTGCTTGACAGTAGTAACAAGCAACCGATTTTATAACTTTAAGACTACCATAGCTTCATCACACTTAGGTAATAAATTGTCAAAGGTTGCCAAATTGTCGGCTAAATAAGCACTATTCCTAAGATTTTTTTTACAATACTATTTTTGATACAAAAAGGAAAAAATATTGAAATTTGTTAATATATATTTGTTTCAGCATGAGATTTTTTAACTCATAATTCCTCTAGCTCCTGTCATTGTGAGCAGGAGCTAAAGACAACGCTCGGACAACCCAAATTAACCCACCCGTTCCGCCAATTCCAACCAGCGCTCAGTGGCCCGATCGATATCCTGCGTCAACTGAGCCAAACGATCCGATAACTTCTTCATCTCTGCAAACCCGCTAGGAGCATTGTTAGACAAAATCTTCTCAATCTCTTCTTTTTCAGCTTCCATCTGCGGAATCTTACTTTCTAATTGTTCGTATTCCCGCTTATCATTGAAGGATATTTTGGTAGATTTTTGAGTGGAAGTAGGGGATTTTGAATTGTTAGATTCAGCGATCCGCGTAAGCTTTTCTTTTTCTTTTTGGCCTTGGACTTCCTTAGCTTCTTCCGCTTTCTTATAGTCTAAATACACCGAATAATTGCCGGGATACAAGCGCAAATTGCCGCCCGGTTCCAAGGCGAAAACCATGTCGATCGTGCGATCGAGAAAATAGCGATCGTGCGACACCACAATCACGCAGCCGTTAAAATCTTCGAGATAATCCTCCAAAACCGCCAAAGTCTGCACGTCCAGGTCGTTTGTCGGTTCGTCCAAAATCAGCACGTTCGGCGCACTCATCAGCACTTTCAACAGAAATAACCGGCGCTTTTCCCCGCCAGAAAGTTTGTTGATCGGTGCATACTGTTGGTTAGGTGGAAACAGAAACTTCTCCAACATTTGAGAAGCGGTAATTATTTCTCCATCCGCCGTTTGCACCAATTCCGCGACACTTTTCAGGTATTCGATGACTCGCTGGTCTTCGTTGGGCGTCAAATCCTCTGAATGCTGGTCAAAATAACCGATATGAATGGTTGTCCCAATTTCTACAGTACCCGAATCCGGCTGAATGCGTCCGGTGATGATATCCATCAGTGTCGATTTTCCCGCACCGTTGCAGCCAATAATTCCTATCCGGTCTTCGGGTGTGAAATTGTAGGTAAAATCTTTAATTAAAGTGCGATCGCCATAGGCTTTACAGATATTCAATAACTCAATTACCTTTTTACCAATCCGGCGGCCCGCTGTTGCAATTTCGACTTTGCCGTTGGCTGTTTTGAACTCCTGGGCTCGCATATCTTTAATGCGATCGATCCGAGCTTTTTGCTTGGTACTGCGCGCCTTCGGCCCGCGTTTTAGCCATTCCAATTCGCGCCGCAATACACCCGCGTGTTTGCGAACACTGCTGGCGGCGGATTCTTCAGCTAGTGCTTTTTTCTCCAAGTAATAAGCGTAATTGCCAGCATAATTGTAAAGGTCGCCGCGATCGATCTCTAGGATGCGATTGGTAACGCGATCGAGAAAATAGCGATCGTGCGTAATCAGCAGCAAAGCACCGCGATAGCCGTTCAAATAGTTTTGCAACCACTCCACAGACAGCGCATCCAAGTGGTTTGTCGGTTCATCCATCAGCAACACATCGGGCTCGGACAACAAAGCCGTTGCTAAGGCAATTCGCTTGCGGTAGCCGCCCGACAAGTCGGCAATTTTCGCATCAAAATCCTCAATCCCCAACTTTGTCAAAATCAATTTTGCCTTCGTTTCCAAGTCCCACGCATCCACCTCATCGATGCGTTCAGACACTGCAGACAGACGCGCCATCAACTTGTCTGTATCGCCTTTGCCGTGGGACAATTGAGCGGAAATTTCCTCGTATTCGCGCACTAAAGCCATTTGTTCGCCACTGTCGGCAAATACTTGCTCTAACACAGTGTGATTTTCGTCTAAATCCGGCTGTTGGGGCAGATAGACAATTGTAGACCCTGGATTGACCCAGCGATCGCCAGAGTCGATCGACTCCAAGCCTGCAATCATTTTCAGCAGGGTTGATTTGCCGGAACCGTTGGTGCCGATGAGTCCGACTTTATCGCCTTCATCGAGGCTGAAGCTGGCATCTGTCAATAGTTCCTTGATGCCGAAGTCTTTTTTGATCGATCGCAGAGTAAAAATAGTCATGAGTATAGAAAGTCATTTACCTGACTTAGTTTAACGCAAGTTCGATCAAGTCCGGTTGCATCGGTATTGTCTGTCGTTATAATGAAACTTCTTCAAGACAAGGACGAACTCAATTTTTCCGACTATTTAAATCTTGATAAATGGGTGAACTTTGACTGAAGCGCGATCGCGAGTAGGGATTGACAAACAAAAACCGTATGCGGTAAAATACCGATGCTATATTATTTATGGATAAATAATCAGAATATTTTAATCCGACCATCAGGCTGTTAGCGAGAGGCTTATTTATAGATGTTACATGATTAGCCAGACTGATTTCCTTAATCTATTTGCTGGGCGCTTCTGGGAAAAAATCATTGAGGAAACCTTAGTTCCATACTCATCGAGTAATAAACCCAAGAAGATAGAGACACTTCAAAAGCTACATGATGACATTACTCACCGACACTATTACCCTGGGCTTCCACGTGAGTATGTAGTTTTTGACAAGCACAATTGCGTCTCAAGAATAGTGCCAGTCTTTGATTTACGCGAAAACTGCACTTATTACTTTTGCATCAAACAGTTGGAAGAAGTTATTGCCATTAACCGGGTTGATGGAACATTTGGAGGTTGGAGCTTAGGCAATCCAATACGGAAAAGCGAAGAGAAAGAGTTAGAAAAATTGGCACCTCCGTCACCAATTCCGCAAAATAGTTACAACCCCTACAAGTGGTCAGAAAATTGGAAGGAATTTCAGAAACGTGCTTATCTTTATAGTCAAAATCCAAATCATTGTTTTTTCCTGAAGTTTGATATTGCCAATTTTTATGACACGATAAATCTTAGTCTTCTCGAAGATAAAATTAGATTAGCTACTACTTCAAAAGAAAATGCTTTTATAATTGATTTGCTTTTTCACTTTCTTAGAAATTGGAATCGTAGATTTGAAAGATACTCACAAAAATCTGTCGGAATACCTCAAGATGAAGTTGGTGACTGCTCTCGCATTCTAGCCAATTTTTATTTACAAGACTATGATGCTTTTATGAAAGCTGAGTGCGATAAGTATGATGCTTGTTACCTCAGATATTCTGACGATCAAATAATTATGGCTAAGAATGAGGAAAGTGCTTACGAAATTCTCTTTGAAGCCTCAAAGGAATTATTCAAAATTAATCTAAATATAAATTCTAGCAAGGTTGAGCCTTTCACCTCTCGCGATAAATATTATAAATATTGGGCGTTCGAGATTTTTGAGTTACTTGATGAACCTCAAGATATTGAGAAGGTTAATCAAGGCATAGAACTTTATTTCCACTGGCTTGAAAATAGAGTTAGCTTTAGACATGATTCTGTATTGCGACGAATAGTTAGCGTTGGTATTTCCATAGTAAAACCTCACTTGAAACATAAGCTAATGTCTGCACTTTATGAGCCGAAGTTTTTGATAGCCCAAGATTACTGGCTATTTAACAACGTGGCTCAGTGTCTACCAGATCGAGTGGATCTTTTCAAGATTTTGGATGAGCAGATACCAAAAGTTAGATTTAGCTCATTTCATTACACATTGTTAAAGTTTTACAAAAAGTATCGAAAACTTGACTTTCCCGAAACAGAAATTAGGAAACGTATTGATGAACTAACCCTAAGATTAAAGTAGTAGGACGATGAATATGCGGGGCTTCATCACTGCTTTTTTTCGTCTTCTGGTAGTAGCGGTGAGGTTGTTGATGAAGCCGTTAGCCTGCGTACTAAACAAAAGCTTGATCGCTAAATTCGATCGCTCCGGTTCTCGGTGTCATGCCCATAAATTGCCGAAACTATCTGCTGCGAATGGCTGTGGCTTTTGAACCCACACCAATACGGAAATGTCTATAATCGATCTGTCAGAGCTGGATTGTGCCTAGATAGCAATCACTCTTGTCTTAGCGTCTGAATCAGATTCAGGTTTTGCAATCACCCGAATCTCCACATCACTACCAAGGGCGTTTAAGAACCGGAACAGGCGATCGATTGAAAACTCAGATAGTTTGCCACGCAGCAAATCAGTGATTTTAGAGCGATCAATTCCAAGGCGTTTTGCTGCTTCGCTCGGAGTCAATTTTCTCACTGTAATTAGTGAACTAATTTGGCGAACAAGTTCCGCTTTAATCAATAATTCTGAAGAATTTGGCAACCCTAGATCGGCAAAAATATTGCCACTACTAGATCGCACCTTAATTTCATCAGTCATTTTTGCCCTCCTTTAGGAATTGTTTGTAGTATTCTTCATGATGCTCTTTGGCTCGTTTTAGTCGCGCTTCGATCAGTTCAATGTCTTGTTTGGGAGTGGCAATTCCATGCTTAGATTTCTTCTGAAACGCGTGTAAGACATACACAGCCCCCTCAAATCTGACTGTGTAAACCGAGCGGTAAGTGTCCCCGTCAAAGTTCTCAACAACTTCCAGAACTCCAGAACCTTTGAACCCTTTGAGCGGCTTCGCGTCTGGGTGCTTCTGACCAGACTGCGCTTGATACAGGGCATACCCTATGACCTGCTGAACTTCTTCAGGAAAGTCTTTCAAGTCATCCAGGGAACTGGCAATCCATTCAACAGGCTTTAGGGGTGGATTCATAATTATAATATACTATTATTGGCATCAATCGTCAAATTGATCAGAACATGAGGAACCATGTATGCAAACCGTAATTTTATAAATCTTGGAACAGTTATTAGATCATCAAACACACTATTGCGCTATGCGATAAATATGGCATGATTCACGAAGCCATGAAGATTTGGCCAGAGGAAGAGCTAAAAATTAATTGTATTGAACCTTTGGCAGAACTTGAAGACAACGAATGTCACACAACAAGAAAATTTCCCAACAACCAAAATCGTTAGCTTTATTTGTAAGTGCAACCGGGCGATCGGGGTATCACACAGCACTGCAACCGACCTTATGCTAAGTTATTTTTGGAATTAGGAGCGATCGCCAGCGCCAGCGCCAGCAAAAAAGGAGGAGCTACAAAAATGGGTAAAGGCAGGTTAGAAGCATTCAGCGATGGTGTAATCGCCATTCTCATCACCATTATGGTGCTGGAATTGAAAGTGCCCCATGAAGCTGATTTAGCTGCGCTGCGTCCGCTAGTTCCAGTATTTCTGAGCTATGTACTCAGTTTTATTTATCTTGGTATCTACTGGAACAACCACCATCACTTGTTACAGGCGGCTCGGCACGTCAATGGTAATGTGTTGTGGGCTAATTTGCATCTGCTGTTCTGGTTGTCACTCATTCCCTTTGTCACTGCCTGGACAGGCGAGAACCACTTCGCGGCCTGGCCAGTTGCGCTTTATGGCACAGTGCTGTTGTTGGCTGCGATCGCTTACTTCATTCTTACTCGTGTTCTTATTTCTCACCACGGTAAAGATTCCACTCTGGCAATCGCACTTGGGCGAGACTTTAAGGGTAAGGTATCAGTGGTCATTTATGCCGTAGCAATCCTGCTTTCCTTTGTGAACTCATGGTTGGCTTTCATGCTGTATGTTTTAGTTGCAATAATGTGGCTTATCCCCGATCGGCGTATTGAGAAAACTCTAAATTCGTGAAGAAGATTCCACAAAAAGCCATCCCAGCCAGCTAACACTTCGCTTTACCAATTAACAAATAACTATTCATCAAAACGGACTTTTTGTTGAACCCGGTCAAGGTCGTTCTTACTACTTTGGTCAAGACCTCTATACCTTCAAGGCAGTTGGTGAAGAAACAGGGGAAACCTATGCGCTTGGTGAGGTAATTGTTACACCTGGTGGCGGTACGCCGACCCATCGGCACAACCGAGAAAATGAATCATTTTATGTTCAAGCTCGAAAGTTTCAACAATTGCTTTGGCCGTTTTACCCGTTGGGCGAGCGAATATTCTTAGGGAGATGTGTCTATCAACTGCTTCAAAAGATGGCTGAAATGAAATTGACTCATGCCCAGCAATTGAGCTAAATCTGCAAGCTTAATATCTTGATTCAGATGTTCGTTGATGTAGTCGGTTTGCCTTCCAGATTTTATTGTAATTCGCCAGTGCGATCGCTATCTCTGGGGTGCTTTTGGGAACTGGCATTGCAAGACATAGGTCGATTGTGCCTAGATAGCAATCACTTTTGAAGTCATTGTAGAAATATAAAGTTTTAATTTTAATAATTTTCCCTGACTTTAGTTCGCTTGGTGTCCAACTTAAAAATCCAACACACAGCAGCTACCTTGACATGGCTAGCAGGACGCACCTTACTTGTATCTAGAGACGGGTTGTTTCAACAATATTTTCTCTATCTTTAGGAATAGATATACCCGCCCCGATCTAACCAGACAAAAATAAAGTTTTGAGTAAAAAGGCAGGGGGGGAAAGTACGAATGCAGATTGTAGGGTTTCCTTGCCTGTCATTGCCAAGTGCGATCGCCGAAGATAAGAGTATAGAAATTAAACGGCTGGTTTTCACCCGCCCTTACACAAAATGAACTCACAAATAGAACAACAAGTAACGATTCTACAAGACGAAACAGCAGCGGCAGGAAATTCAGCCAACCCAACAGTTGAAACTCCGTTATACACCTCAGAATTTGCAACAGAGGAAAAAGTGAGAGTAGAAGAATTTAAGATTAGCGCCGACAGTTTAATTGGCAAAGTCAAAGAACTAATTCAGCAAGGAAAACTCCGCCGCCTCGTCATCAAAAACTCGCAAGGGCGGACTTTGGCAGACATTCCGCTGATGGCGGGATTGGTGGGCGGCGTTGCCGGATCAGTAGTCTTTCCAATTGCTGCTGTACTTGCTACAGTTGGGGCAGTTGCGGCTCATTTGACTGTCGCTGTCGAGCGCAAAGAATAAACCTCTTGCAAAAATCCTTTTCCTCAATTGATGGGACGGGCTCTCCGGCCCATCCCACAAGAAAAAATAACTCTTGTGGGATGGGCCGGAGAGCCCGTCCTAATTATTTTTGCAAGAGGTCTAATAGTCATTAGTAATTAAAAATCTTCTCTTCAAGTCCGCGAAGGCGGACTTTGTTTGTTTAGTAGCGATTTCAATCGCCGAATTGTCTGATCAACGCAAATTATCCGGTACTCTCGCCGCAGATTGGTCTAAGTAATTGTAAACAATCCGCGAAATCCGACGCACAAAATCTCTCACAATCGGGTCATTGTAAGGACGTTTGACAAAAATTGCGGCTAAATAACGCTTGCCGTTGGGCATATCAATAATTCCCGCATCGCCAACCACAAACCCGATATCTCCAGTTTTGTCAGCAATAACTGCGCCGGGGCCCAAACCGGAAGGCAAAAGCGTTCTAGTTGTTGTGTGCCGCAGTAATTCTAAAGCTTGTTCCCGACTCGATTCAGAAACTAATTTATCGCGAGATAGCATCGCCAGCAGCTTTACCATATCCACAGAACTTGTGGTATTTGTTCCTTGAAAATCGCCGAGCCAATTGCGAATTTTGGTATCAGTTAATCCCCAACTGCGAAAACGCTCGTTGACTTTAGCAATTCCCCCCAAACGTTCAATAATCATGTTGGTGGCTGTATTGTCGCTGATGGTAATCATTTTATCTACGGTTTCTCTGATGCTAAACCGAGTGTTATTTGGTCTGTCTTGCATAGTTCCAGAACCGCTGGCCACTAAGTTGGACTTCATAACTAATGTTTCGTCTAGGCTAATTTTGCCGGCGTCTACATCTTGATAAAAAGCAATCAGAATTGGTAATTTGATGGTACTCGCGGCCGGAAATACTCGATCGCCCTTAATATCCAAATAGTTTCCTGTATCTAAATCCAGAAAAAACATTCCGGCGCTCAGGGATCTATACTGTTCGATCGCACTTTGGATTTGAGGCTTAATTGCGGTCATTTCCGAGCCTGTTGACATTCCCAAATCAGCGGAATAGTTTCTCTGATTTCCTGGTGAAACAGTTTCCGGAACTCGATCGGTTGTTTGTTCTATCCGAGTAATGGCTGTTGGTTGGAAAGACTCGTTGCCCGCTATTTGCTCTGGATTCGGCCACTGAAACGACCAGCGAGTCGCAGATTGTCTAATCACTCGGACTGTTTGCGGATCTAACTTATAACCAGGAGTTAATTGTATCACTAACCTGGTAGTTTGGGTGTCAAACTGTCCCACTCTAATTTGTTGAATAGCTGAGTTGTAGCTTTGAGGAGTTTCGGGATATTCCAAGACTATTCCCGGCAAATCTATTACTAAGCGCGTGGGATTTACAATTAGTTTAACTTGGGGCTGAACTCCTGAATCTGTGGTTAAATTGAGCTGATTTCCCCTAGGATCGAAGTGCCAAGATGTTAGTGTATCAGCTTTTGCGGGCAGGGCGATCGAGAAAAGGCTAAGGGCGGCCGGCAACAGCCATCGCAGTTTTAGAGTCATGTTTGAAGAGAAATAGTTTAACGGCTGCAGCCAGAAAGCGACTGGAAAAACGTTATCAACCGCTTTCGAGACGAAGCACCTAGCATCATACAGTCAACTCTTGCCCGCAGCCGTAATGTTTTTATTTTCTTTGGGAGTATTCCGTTTCCGGCACTCCTATCAAATCCGGTTCTATTACCCCTTTTTGTTCCAGTATCGCGCAGGCCGACAAAACTTTGTACGCTGGCGGATTCTCTTGGCAGAATTCTTGTTTTGCAGGCACAAATTTTATTCACCTGAGATGAATTCAAGTTAGGCGACTTCTCGATTTCTAGCATCTTCGAGCGAGTCGATAGCGGCTTTTAGAAACACTTTTCCTTTAGCAACAAATCGGCGATCGCTCAAAGGATCGTAAGCTTCCCAATTACCGCTAACTTCGCGATCGCGCCACAAAAACCAGCAGCGGTAGATTTCCCCGCTATCTATATCATCGCACAAAGCCAGCCAATCATCCCCCGTGAGAGCGCTGGCATCTAATGCTACCAATTCCACCCATGCAAGTGCAGTGCAGGCATCGATCGCCTCAGCATCAACGGAGTCAGATTTTGTAGCTATAGGTTGCGGCGAACACAGTGTAGACTTCATAATTTCTCCTTAATTAAATGAATGAATTTGCCTATTTATGAAACTGACCCGGTACGCCAAGTGGAAAAACTGTGTTTTGATAAATTTCTGGTTCATCAAATTTACCAGCGGCTGATGCTTCTGTTAAATTATTAAGTGTATTAATTGTGAAAATGGCGGCGGTTCCCAAAGCGGCCATTGCCAGTCTGTGTAAGATTTTGCTCATTTGGCTGCTCCTTTTTTGCTTGGTGTATCTACTCTAAAAAGTTAAGTGGTGATTAGTGGCGGAGATTGGGGAGTTAAGAAAAACTTTTTCTCCTCAAATATATTCAACTGTTGAAGCCGTTATCAGGACAGAGTTTGAGGAGTCGATCGCCCCAAAAACCTCTCCAAGTAAAATCCCTTAAATTCCGGCTGGCTGATTATCTTCCTTAAAATCGCCCAAAATAGGAACTTAAGGCGTTAAAATTTCTAAATTCGTTCCCCTTTCACTGCAAGCGAAGTGCTCAAGTCAAAACGTGATCGCGGTCGCATTCTCACTGCCTCTGGCTTAAAGAAACTTAACGAGGCGCTCCAAGAATGGTCTGACCGAAATAACATTAGAGGTACTCTGACTGAAATCGAGGCTGAATCTGGCGTTGGTGCCGATACAGTCAGCAAAATTAAGCAGGGTAGAGAAGGTGCGGATTTGAGTAAAATTCGACAGTTGTTCGCGGCTTTTGAAATGACTCTGGCTGCTAGCGACCACCGATCGGCTAAACTTGAGGAACGGGAAAATTTAGACGAGCTGGACAATTCGCCGGCAGCGGAAGATACAGCCAGCAGCAGAATTGTTAAAGTATTTGTCAGTTATCGCAGCGCCGAACCCGATCGCGAGTTAGGAAAACAGTTAGAAATAGCCTTAAGCGCGATCGGTCATACAGTTTTTACAGCAGAAAATAACATTAGATTGGGAGATAATTGGTTCGACCGCATTAATTTGTTCCTTCAAGAATGCGATTATTTGCTGATACTTTTGCCGCCAACCGGAAATCAAAGCGAACTGCTAACATATCAAGTTCAGCAAGCAAAAGAACTGCAAGACTCCCGCCCAGACAGAAAACCAATAATTCTCCCCATCCGCGTCGGCTTTCCCCTGAACGCGCCTCTAAATCACGACTTGCGGGGCTATCTGTACCGCATCAAACAGAGGGAATGGAAAACCACCGCCGACACTCCAATTATTATCGAAGAGGTTCTGAATTTACTAGCAGAACAACCCGCACCCGTCATAGAAGAAACGGAAGATTTAACACAAAAACAGCTATTAGAAATTAGCAGCGACGAAATACCTCTACCCGCCGCCGAACCTGAATTACCGGGAGGACAAGTCGATGTCGCTTCTCAATTTTATGTAGAACGCCCGCCCATCGAAGAACGCTGCTATCAAACTATTGTGCAGCCCAGCGCGTTAATTAGAATCAAAGCACCGAGACAAATGGGCAAAACTTCCTTGATGGCCCGAATTTTGCATCACGGAGCTCGTCAAGGCTATTGCACAGTGCCGCTAACTTTTCAGTTAGTAGATAAAGCCGTATTCGCCAATTTAGATAAATTCTTAAAGTGGTTTTGCGCTTACGTCGGTCGCGAGTTGCACTTACCCAATCAATTAGACGATTATTGGGACGAGATTTTTGGCAGCAAAGTCAACTGCAAAGATTACTTTGAAAAATACATTTTACCGCAAATCGACAGTCCTTTAATTTTAGGATTAGACGAGATTGATCGCGTTTTCCAATATCCCGACATTGCCGAAGACTTTTTAGGGCTGCTGCGGGCGTGGCACGAAGAATCGAAGCGGCGCGACATCTGGAAAAAACTGCGATTGATTGTAGTTCACTCGACCGAAGTTTACATCCCGATGAACATCAATCAATCGCCTTTCAACGTCGGATTGCCCGTCGATTTACCGGAATTCAACCATCAACAAGTACAAGAGTTAGCAGCGCGGCACAACTTGAATTGGTCGGAGGCAGAAGTTGAGGAATTGATGGCAGTTGTCGGCGGACATCCGTATTTAGTGCGAGTTGCATTATATCACATTTCGCGATCGGGTTTGACACTCGATGAATTAAAAGAAACTGCGATCGCAGATGCGGGAATTTACAGCGACCATTTGCGCCGGCAGTTGTGGAATTTGGAAGAATATCCAGAGTTGGCCCAGGGGATGAGAGAGATTGTGACTGCGGACTCTCCGGTGCCATTAAAGGCGATGCAGGCTTTTAAGTTGGACAGTTTGGGGTTGGTGAGATTGCAGGGGAACGAGTGCGTGCCGAGGTGCGAACTGTACCGACAATATTTTCGATCGCACTTGAGTAAAATCGTATAATTAACATCTGGCACTTTTTTTAATTAATAGGTAAACCGCAGATTTAAGGCAGATGCAACAGATTTACGCAGATAATTTTAAGATAGGAGAGCCAATGAATGCCAGAGGTATAAGATTCAGAAAAATTAAGCATTTTTTTTGAATTTATCTGCGTTAATCAGCGTCAATCTGCCTTAAATCTGCGGTTGCTCTATTAATCAAAAAATTATGCCAGAGGTATAAAGTATTTAAACCAAATTTGGTATACAATGCAGTTAAATACTCTAACAATCATCAGGTAAACGCGACCAGTGAACGATATTTTTTTAATCACTTCCGATAATTGGCTGGATTGGATAACCGTGTTTGGTTATCTAGGTGTTACTGTTTTCATTATGTGGCGCGTGTTCACCACAAAGTAGATATATGTTAAAACTCGGTAAAATCATAACTAAATCAACTCCCACATACTGTTATGTCGCCTGTTGAAAGCGTCGCAGCAATTCCCAACGATCTGATTTTCCGCTTGAGCATCGAGCAGTATCATGCCATAATTCAAGCTGGAATTTTCACGGATGATGACTCTGTAGAATTGCTGGAAGGTTGGCTGGTTTTCAAAATGCCAAAAAATCCACCGCATCGAGTCACAACTCGTCTTGTCAGAACAGCTTTAGAGAATATTTTACCTGCGGGGTGGTATGTTGATTCCCAAGAACCGATCACGCTTTCCAACAGCGAACCCGAACCTGATCTAGTGGTTGTTCGAGGGGAGACGCGACAGTATCTCGATCGGCATCCGGGGGCTGAAGATATTGCCCTTATTATTGAAGTATCAGATACGACGCTTCAGCGCGATCGAACTGTAAAAAAACGGATTTATGCCCGCGCTGGAATTGCAATTTATTGGATTGTGAATCTTGTTGAAGGACTGGTTGAGGTGTACTCTCAACCTCTTGTTGAAGTTGAGCAGCCTGATTATAGTCAAAGGTTGGATTTCGGGCGATCGGCTGTTATACCGATTATTATTGAAGGGATAGAAATTGGGGCGATCGCTGTAGATGCTCTTTTGCCTTGATTTTGATTGAAAGCTATTGATTATTGGTTAATTGCTCTCTCAACTTTCGCAAAATTGGAATTTGTTCCAACTGTTCCGGCCGTATACTATCCCAGTCTAACCCTGTCGGACGCGGATAACTTGTATTAGTCTCAATTACCTCCTCAGCAGTAACAATCCTATTCAGCGCCCAATCGTGAGCTTGCATTGGTAAACGCGAATCTGCCACTATTTGCAAAGGATGCACTGTTGTGACAATTGGCGTATCGATTTGTACTAACCCGAATTCCTTCAACATAGCCAATTCCAAATCGGCAAATCCTGCACCTTTCCCGGTTCTTCCACCGCCCGGCCCTGCTGCTACGCAGCCGACTATTACTAAATCAATCGGCTCCATTTCTGCAAAACTTACTAATTTTCCGCACGTGAGTGCTTTGCGGGCGATCGCACTTTCGGCAATTGATAGATTTTGCCGCTGCAAATCCTCAGCAGTTAACTCTACAAAACAGCGCTCGTCTGTCAATCGCGGTACTGCCATATACAGGCGTTTTCCCTCCTGCAAAGCTCGCATCCGCACCGGAATTTGGGGCGAATCTGGATTGCACTTAATCGTTTTTGCTTGTTGCCATATTTGTAAAGTTGCCAATCTTTCTGCAGCCAACTGTGCACCGATAAAGTTTGGAATATGACCAAACGGATCGCCAATAGATGCGGCTTGCTGAATCAGCAAAGACCAAATTTCAGCTCTTAACTTGTCTTTGTCGTCGTTATATCCCGTCCAATCAGTTTTCATACTGTATTGTGTTACAATTTATCATACAGAATTATGCTTTAATACCGCCTCACTTCTTCAGTCTGCGAAGGCGGACTTTGTTTGTTTAGTAGTGGTTTCAACCGCCGAATAACTTATATGAATTTTACCACAAAGCCCAGTTACTATCAAGTCGGCGGCAGTCTCACCAATAACGCTCCCAATTATGTGAAGAGGCAAGCCGACGACGACCTTTATAACGGATTGAAGGCCGGGGAATTTTGCTATGTTTTGAATTCCCGGCAAATGGGCAAATCTAGCTTGCAGGTGCGGACAATTCAGCGGCTGAGAAATGAAGGAATTGCTTGTGCTGCGATCGACATTTCGGAAATTGGCAACCGCGGCGTCACTCCCGAACAGTGGTATGCTGGTTTGCTACGCATCCTCGAAAATAACTTTAACCTGTCGGATATTGTCAACGTGCGGACTTGGTGGCGCGATCGCAATTTTTTAACCCCGGTTCAAAGATTGAGCGAATTCATCGAAACCGTACTGTTACCCAACATTTCCAGCAATATTGTCATTTTTATTGACGAAATCGACAGCATTCTCGCCCTAGATTTTCCCGCCGACGATTTTTTAGCCTTAATTCGATCGTGCTACAACAAGCGCGCCAACAATTCAGAGTTCGATCGCCTAACTTGGGTCCTTTTAGGCGTAGCATCGCCGACAGATTTGTGCCGCGAGCAAAATGCCACCAGCAATACCCCTTTTAATATTGGCAAGGCGATCGAATTAACTGGTTTTGACGAAACAGAAGCTCAACCGCTAGCAGCGGGATTGGCAGAGCTTACAGACAGCCCTAATCAAGTTTTGAGGGAGGTTTTGTATTGGACGGGCGGGCAGCCGTTCCTGACTCAAAAGCTGTGCAAACTTCTGCTGGAAAATCCACAATTAATCCCGAATTTAGCCGCCCGTTGCCAAGAGGGGGAGGAAGATTCAGCCGCCCGTTGCCAAGAGGGGGAGGAAGAGGCAGCCGCCCGTTGTCAAGAGGGGGAAAAAGATAAAATTAACACTTCTAAAGAGTGGGTGGAGAAAGTAGTGCGCTTGAAAATCGTGGAGAATTGGGAAACTCAAGATGTGCCCGAACATTTGTCCACAATTCGCGATCGGCTTTTCAAAGAAAACCAGCGCATTGTCAGGAGACTGGGATTCTATCAGCAAATTTTAGAACAAACTGAAATTGTCCCCGATGGTAGTGCCGAACAAATGGAGTTGCGATTAAGCGGATTAATCGTTAAGCGGGGGGAAAAATTAACAATTTCTAATCCTATTTATGAAGCTGTATTTAACAAACAATTAATTGAAGAAAAATTAGAAAAACTCTCGCCTTACTCGGAAGCGATCAAACTCTGGCTAAATTCTAGCTGTGAAGATGATTCTCAACTGTTGCGAGGGGATGATTTGCAGTCAGCATTAGTTTGGGCGGCAGGAAAAAGTTTGAGAAACGAAGATTTTCAGTTTTTGACGGCCAGCCAGAAAGTTATTTTGAGCGACCAAAATCAACTGCTGCGTTCAGCTACACTCGAAACCAAAAAAGCTGTCTGTGATGCCGAAAAAGCTTGGAGTGAAGCTGACTCTGCCAAACAAAAAGCCAAACAGTGGATCGGCATCGGTTCTGCGGTACTGGCAGCATCGTTACTGACAGCGATCGGCTTTTCAACTCTCGCTTACCAGCGGTTTAAACTAGCACAAGCAAGTATTGAAATCGAACAAAATGGCAGCGATGCTTTATTGTTGGCTGTTTCTCAAAAAACAGAAAATAGCGAAGCTTTATCAGAAGCTTTACTGAGGGCGATCGCCTCTGGTAAAAAGTTAAAAACCTTGGTGATAAACAAACCGCGCCTAGAACAATATCCTGCGACTATACCGCTGTTAGCCTTACAAGTCATCCTCGATAAAATTAGCGAAAAAGAGCAGATTAAAACCTCATCTTTTCCACCAAGAAAGATGAAGTGGCACGCTCATATCGGTGCAGTTACAAGTGTCAACTTTAGCCCAAATCGGCCAATTTTAGTAACCGCAGGAATAGACGATACAGTTCGGATTTGGAACGTGTTCGGGCAAAAACTTGTTGAATGGAAAGCTTTGCAGCAGTCCGTTAATATGGTAAACTTTAGCCCTAACGGTAAGTTTTTAGCAACGGCAGGGAGAGACGGCACAGTTAAAATATGGAATTTATCAGGAAAAAATATTTCTACATTCAAAGAGATTTTAGGCTCAGTTACTAGCATCAGTTTTAGTCCCGACGGACTGTTGTTGGCGGCAGCAGGAATAGACAGCAATGCTGCAATTTGGAAATTGTCAAAACTGCCAAAATCAATATCGTCTAGCGTCGTGAAACTCCCTGGTCACAACGGCTTAGTGAGAAGCGTAACTTTTAGCCCAAACGGCGATTTTATAACGACTTTAGATGGCAACTCAACAGTGCGGATTTGGAATTGGTCGGGCAAGCTGAAAAAAACACTGCCTGTTCAAGCAATTGGGATCAGTTTCACTCCGGCTCAACACCCGTCTCGCTTTACTACAGTAACATTGAATGGCAAAGTTGGGCTGTGGAACCTGCCAGAAAAAGAATTAGTTAAGGAATTTCAAACCTTGCATTTTGATGCAAAATCAATTAGTTTTAGTCCCGACGGAGAACGGCTTGCTACCGTGGGAATTGACAAGACTGTACGGCTGTGGAATTTAGCGGGGCGGCAGGTTGCTCAATTTGAGTTCGAGGAGAATGTTGTTAGTGTCAGTTGGAGTCGAGACGGAAAGCAAATTGCTGTAGCTGGAAGCAACGGCACTGTCTGGTTGAGGCAGGTTGAAGGGTTAGAAGAATTGCTGAAGCAAAGCTGCAATTTTTTCACCACTCAACCGAAGTATTTTACCAGAGTTTCAACTATCTGCAAGTAGGGTGCATACATGACTTGAGCAAGTAGGACACGGCATTGCCATGTCCTACCCGTAGCTAATCAGTTATGACTATCAATTTACTTTAACAGGCGAAACACTTACATTAGGATTTGTAACTCTTTTTAAAAGTTCTTGTCTGGCTTGTTCTGGATTTTGACCTTTGGGTACTTGATATAATAATCTACAGGAACCATCTTGAGGATTAGCTGCACAAATAATTAGTTGACCGCTGGTCGATGCACCTGCTGTGACAATATTCTCCCAACTTCCTTGCGGTTGCGAGTTGTTGAGAATTCCTGAGACTCTGGTACACCGAGTAATCGCATCTTCTCCTGATTCATTGAAATAGTTATCAGCTAGCCACAAAATAACGGGAATATTTTTGCCTTGTTGGACAGCAATTGTAGCTGGGCGGCCGCCAGCAGCGCCGCAAAAGAATGAAGGCGCTTGGGCAAAGGCTGGACTGTTTGCTAAAATCGAACCAGCAAGGGCAATAATTGACGCGTTAAAAACAGACTTTAAGAGCCGAAATTTCATGAGCAGTAATAAGCTTTTTCATTTAAGGTTACTAATAGTCTAAAAAGTTAAGCTGTTTGTTGCCGGGAAGATTAGGCATTTAGAGAAAAAAATAAAATTTATTTTGCCAATTTTTGCCGATCGCACGCACTGGCCTCATCTACGCCAAAACTCAGGGAACAATGCTCGCTGAGAAACACGGACGGCAGAAAATAGGTGCAGCCACAGGGGGCGCAGGCGCAAAGGAATAGGGTAAAGGTGCGGTTTTTCAGCGTTTTTTGCTGAGCCTCGCTCTTGCTGAAGCCGTCCCACCTAAAGTGGAACCTGTGTTAACATCGAAAAAAATATTCTCTTTAATAATCAACAATGGGCAATGTTCTGGTGCTGAACGCCTCCTACGAACCCCTTAACATCACCAATTGGCGAAGGGCGGTAGTTTTGTTGCTGAAAGGAAAAGCAGAACAGGTAGAACACAACGGGAAATTTATTGCGCCAAACTTCCCGCTACCAACTGTGATCCGACTGCGGCATTATGTCCGAGTTCCCTATAAGGATATTCCGCTGACCCGCCGGAACATCTTGCACCGGGATGCACACTCTTGTCAATACTGCAGTTATACGGGGGACGATTTAACCCTCGATCATGTAATTCCCCGATCGCGCGGGGGAGGGGACAGTTGGGAAAACCTCGTCACCGCTTGCGTGCGCTGCAATGTCAATAAAGGCAGCCGCACGCCGAAAGAAGCGGGAATGTCGCTGCGCTATCCGCCTAGGAAACCTCACAGCGGTCTTTATTTTGAAGTCACTAAACACGTTAAGAGCGGTATGCACAAAGAATGGCAAAAATATGTAATAGGCCTTTAAAACCCCTGTCAGCGCAAGCGCGGGGGTTTTTTGCAGGAGTTATTAGTTATGAGATTGCTTGGTTCCTCGCAACACACACTCTCTGCATGATTTAAAAAAGTAAACAGAAAATTTACGCTCTTAAATCAGGTTTGTCGTAAAAAGTATGGGCTTTGACAAACAGGCATCTACAAAGAAGCCGGGTTTAGGATCGAATGTCGTGCAAATCCTGAAATAGTTAAATTGTTAATTTTCAACGATGAAAGACCATCTCCCTAACAATTCCGATGGAACATCCGGCAACCGCGAAGGTGAACTTGAGGCCAGCAGCGAGGCTGTACCCGGAGTGAGTGCGCCTGGGAAACGGCGCAGCAAACCCGAAGTTGCTTCTGAAGAGAATCGCGGCCGTCTCCGCGAGGAATTGCACGATCGCAAAGTCGAGCAATTGCGCCAAATGTTCGATCGGCACAAAGGCACTCGCCAGTTAATCTTGCTGCAAGATTTTCCAGATCCCGACGCACTTTCAAGCGCTTGGACTTACAAATTAATTGCCGAACAGTACGATATCCAATGCGAGATTATCTACGCCGGCGCCCTCAGCCACCAAGAAAACATTGCCTTAGTTAAATTGACAGGGTTGCCGTTGCAGCGGTGGACCCTGGAAACAGTAAAAACTAAGGATTTGTCGGTGTTTCAGGGCTGCGCTTTCATCGACAACCAAGGGACGACTTGTAGCTTAACCCAGTTTATTTTAGCCGCTGGAGTTCCGATCGCCGCCGTCATCGACCATCACAATTTGCAGGGGGAAATGAACGCAGAATTTATCGATTTGCGCCCTCAAATCCGCGCTACAGCCACGATTTTTGCCGAGTATTTACAGGCTGGACTTCTAACTCTCGATCCCAGCGTCAGTCTGCATATCAAATGTGCTACAGCTTTGATGCACGGTTTACGATCGGATACGATCGCCCTCAGACAAGCTCAGGAGGAAGACTTTTTAGCTGCGGCTTATTTGAGCCGGTTTTACGACCCGCAGTTGCTGAATGCGGTGTTGCAGTCGTCTCGTTCTAAGTGGGTGATGGATGCGATCGAGCGATCGCTCAAACACCGCACCGTCCAGAACAATTTTTCGATTGCCGGCATCGGCTACCTCCGCTATGACGATCGCGATTCTATTCCCCAAGCGGCGGACTTTTTAGTAACAGAAGAGAACGTACACACAGCCGTTGTCTACGCAATTGTTCACGACAAAGACGAAGAAATTGAAGTAGTAATTGGCTCGCTGCGAACTAATAAACTTACTCTCGACCCCGACGAATTCATTAAAGAAGCCTTCGGTCAAGATGCTCAAGGACGCTTTTTTGGTGGCGGCAGAAGTCAAGCAGGAGGTTTTGAAATTCCGGTGGGATTTCTTTCTGGTGGGAATGAGAAGAGCGATTATGCAAGGCTAAAATGGGAAGTATTTGATGCTCAAATTAAGCAAAAATTGCTTAATTTAATTAGTCCTAAAGATAATCCTGTTTACGACCATTAACTCGGGAGTTTCTAGGTGCGGTGTTGATTCCAGCAACCGTCTGGGAAGGCGATCGCTTTTCGACCTCCGGTTGCTACCAGGTTTTGCCGTATTTTTTTATCATTCCGAGCAAACTCTTAACTTGGCAATCAGTCCTGCCCGCACTCCAACTCTCATCAACCGGGTTTTTTAACTCTTATTGAGGGTTTTAACTCACGCCCAGTACACCTCTGTCATGAACAGGCTTTCCGGCCTGTTCCACAAAAATTAAATTTTCTTGTGGGGAGTAGGGGTTGGGCAGGAAAACCCGCGCATAAAAAGCTTATTGAAAATGGTGCAAGATGTCAGTTTGAACGAAGAAAAGGGGTTGAAAAACCCGGTTTATCCCTCCAGGACTAACAGTAATAAATTTTCTCCTATTGCCCAAAAATACACACCCAAGAAACCGGGTATTTTAACTATTGTCAAGGGATGCAACGAAGTATATTCGTCAAAAAACCAGGTATGGGGAAAAATTTAGTTTGCTTTATACCAATTTAATATGAAGCTGCATAGAATAGGGCTTCAAGAATAAACTTGTAAGATGACAACGAACTAATTTGCTC